>JANPGT010000105.1:0-22377 GCA_031424135.1 Chitinophagaceae bacterium | reverse complement strand
GTATTTCCGGTACCCGAAATCATTGTCCAGATGGTAATTTTTTGAACTTTTTAAAAAGGATTGCGAAAAATCCCGCACGCCATAAAAAAAATAAGTGCTGTATTGATTTGCTTTCAGTACCTGCGTAAACCACTGCGTATGGTTATAGGCCAGCCCGGTATGGAAAAAATCGCCCTCAATTCCTTCCGGGATACCTCCTATAATGGCATCAAATCCTGACGGAGAAGTAAGCCCGTTTGAATAAAAATTATCAAACACCAATGATTGCTTCATAAGCGAATCCAGGAAGGGCATTACCATTGTCCGCTGACTGTTTTCCTGAAAATCTTCTGCAGAAGCACTTTCAATAATAAAGATTACAATATTTTTTTTATTGGGCCGGTTGTTTTTGATGGTTTGTACAACGGGATGAACCAAAAAAGCTCTTTCATCTTGCATAAACCGCCATTTTTCTGCGTCCAGTTTCCTGTACCTCCGGGAAGCAAATAATTCGGTAATTGTGTTGGCCGAAAATGGAACATAATTGCTGTTCATCACAAAATAACCGGAGGAAGTGGTAAAAAAATAACGGGTATTAAAATCATATGCAGTCAAAAAAAGCAGGCCGCAGTAAAAGCCAGCAGTCGTCAAATACCATCCTTTGCCATACACCACTGTACCCGTTCGCTGTATCCAGGTTTGCGCCACCCGTAACCCTGCAACGGCAATCAGCAGTAACAATAGCACCATATACCAGTAAACTTTCATATAGGGCAGCAGCAAACCAGCATTATCAGGCATCAGCCGCATAGCGGCCAGTGTCAGCCTGCGGTGATTGCTGTTAAAGTAAATAATATCAACAACAGAAATAGTGGCCACCAGCAGTACAATGAACACATAGTACGCACACAGCAGTTGCCGGAAGAGATGGCCGCCTTTTTTCAAAAAAAGCAACCCAACGCAATACGCCGGAAGTACCATCAGCAAAGTGACTGTAGTATCAGCCCTTATACCATACCATACCATCCACCCATACTCAGCAAGAGGGATATCTCCTTTAAGCTCATCACTGTTAATCCAGAAAAAGCAGACCCTCACTGCCGCCAGCACCAGTAAAGCATACAGCAACAGGAAACTAAAAGTGTAATGACTTTGCCACGCCTGCCTTTTATTCATGGGTGCCCGTTGCTATTTAATATTAACAATACGCTTAAAATACAATACTCTTTTTTCCAGCAGGTGGTAGCTGATAAATGCCAGTGCTGCTGTTACTACCAGAAATAAGATCCCGAGGTAATTCATATTGAAAGAAAAAAAATGAACCTTACACCATACGCCAATCAACACCTTTACCGGTATGTGAAAAAGATACATGCCATAAGAATATTTTCCCGCCGCCCGCAGCCACCCTGATTGAAAAAAGATACTGAGCCAGCCTTTCGTTCTCAGCGCCAGCCCGATAATACTTCCCCAGAATAATGCATTCAACGTATATCCATATTGCGCAACCCTAATGAATCCGAATGCCCATTTTTGCCCGCTGTATCCCATCAGGCAGACAGCTGCTGCGATGCAGATGGTGGCCAGTATCCAGTCTGCGTGCAGCCATTTGCCATATTGTTTATCATGAATAAAGAAATACAAAATTGCGCCCGTAGAAAAAGAATCCATTCTGGAGGGAAACAAAACATAGCGGTAGACAGCATTCAGGGGTAAAAAAAAACCACCCCATAAGCGGAAGGCAATGGCAAAAAGCAGGCATCCTGTAAGTGCCGGCACAGCCCATTGTCTTTTTTTAAGTACCAGTAAAACAACCAACGGCCATATACAATAAAACTGCATTTCACAGGCTATGGACCAAAGCGGCACCAAAATGACATTTTCCGTCCAGCCTTGAAACGCGTTATAAACATTAATCGAAAAAGCCCAGTAATATGCCTGCTCATTTATCAATTGCTGGTAAGATGCCGTTATAGGCGAAGGCCAGGCCAACGGCACCAGTATAAAGAATACCAGAAGAATAAGGTAATATAACGGAACTATTCTAAGCAACCGTCGCCAGTAAAATCCAGCAAAGTAATTGCTGCTGCCAGCTGACTCAACCAGTTTTCCGGTGATCAAAAATCCGGATAAAACAAAGAATAGATCCACCCCTGCCCAGCCGGCAGAAAAAAAAGTAAAATAGTGATACCCCATTACCAGTATAATGGCAAGGCCCCGGAATCCATCCAGGGTTTTAATTCTGTTTTGCAACGGATGGCTGAATAGAGAGTCTGTTTGCATTGTGAGAATTAACTGATAATATCTTTAAAGGTAACTGCGGGGAATATCACTGGTAAACAACACCTGTACAGCCTTGCTGTACAGGTGTTGTTTAAGGAAGAAAATTATTTAAAAGCCTGCTTTTTTATTGCCGGCAGCGTCTTTATTTACGGGGCCAGGCGGGCAATACTGTTTAATGTAATTGGTAAACATGGTAGACAAATGCTGGAAAGTGCCTGCACCTTCAGATATACTGTGTGTTCTGTTGGGGTAAGACATCAGCTGGAACTGCCGGTTGTATTTTACCAGTTCATTGATCAGCATCTCGGCATTTGAATAATGCACGTTGTCATCACCCGTGCCATGTATATACAGCAGGTTGCCCTGCAGGTGCTGAGCATAGGTAATGGGCGATCCCTTTACGAAGTCTTCCCTGTTCTCCTGCGGCAGGCCCATATACCTTTCCTGGTAAATATTGTCATAGGTAAGCTGGTTACCTACCGCTGCTACTGCTATACCGGTTTTGTAAATCTCCGGGTATTGAAACATCAGGTTCAAAGTGGCAGATCCACCACCGCTCCAGCCCCAGACACCTACCCTGCTGCTGTCTATATACGACCATTTCAGTATCTCCTTTGCTGCCATTGCCTGGTCTCGGATGTTCACCAGGCCAATTTTACGGTACACAGATTTACGCCATGCGCGGCCCTTTGGCACCGGTGTTCCGCGGTTGTCAATAGAAATATAGAAATAACCGTCTTTTGCCATATCCCCCCGGTACATCCTGTTTTCTGCAATGCCGTACTGATCTTTTACATTCTGCCCCCAGGGTTCAGTATATACGTAAAATACCACAGGATATTTTTTGGTAGAATCAAAGTCGGCCGGCTTTTTCATCCATGCATCCATCTCAATACCTTCAGCGGTTTTAATAGTAAAAAAGGTTACGCCGGAAGCGTCTTTATCAGCTTTCGCAACTGCTTCATTAACGGCATTTTCACCATTGATACCTTTATGGCCTGCCAGCGTTATCCATTCCGTAACAGGTGGCGTATAATAATTAGAAAAACTATGAAACGCATACTTTGCATCAGGAGAAATTTCATAATCATGGGTACCAGGCTGCGCAGCAGGAGAAAGCAATTCAGCTTTTCCTTTTCCATCCAGTTTTGTACGGTATAAATATTTCTGGGTAGCGTTGGTGGGTGATGCCATAAAATAAACATAGCCGCCTTTTTCATCCAGCCGCACTATATCCATTACATCATAGTTGCCATTGGTTACCAGGGTTTCCTTCTTACCATCCCTGCTTACACGGTAAAGGTGGCGCCATCCATCTTTCTCACTCACCCATAAAAAAGCGGTGCCATTGCTCAGCCAGTCCCATCCGCCATTGGCATAGTCATCATCCCAGAGCGGCTGAATATCTATCCAGGCAGCATCCATCTCTTTGTAGATAACACTTGAGGCGCCCGTTGCCGCATTGCACAGCATCAGTTCGCTTTCATTCTGTTTACGGTTCAGGTGCTGAATAATCAGTTCGGTGTTATTGGCAGCCCATTCCATGCGTGGCACGTAGGATTGCAATACCGGGTCTGTAGGAATATCCATCCATTTTGTCTGCGCTGTTGCTATATCTGCCACACCAATTTTGTAAGGAGAGGGCGCTTCGCCTGCCACAGGATATTCTACCGGTATCACTTTGGGATAGATTGAATCTGTGGTATTCAGCATTTCATAATCCTTGGTATTTTTTGCATCAATCTGCCAGTAGGCTATATGCCTGCTATCGGGGCTCCACCGGAATCCATCCCTGCAAAAAAACTCTTCTTCGTAGGCCCAGTCGAATGTGCCGTTGATGAGTTGCCTGCTGCCGTCTGCAGTCAGTTGTTTTATTTCACCGGTAGCGATATCTTCTGCATACAAATTATAGTTGCTTACATACGCCAGTTTTTTACCATCGGGGGAAAATTTTGCAAACATCAGGGAGGACGCGGGCAGAGATTTGCCTGCCTGCCGCAGATTACCATCGGCTATATTGAGTAACCAGTAATCGCCCCTGGTATCCAGGCGCCACACTTTTTTGGTATTGGTATAAATGAGCACCTGCTGTTCGTCATCGGAAAAAATAAATTTTCTTATACCAATGGTTTTTGACTGGCCGGGTACCTGCAGTTTTGCTTTGGCCACCACCACGGTTTTGCTGTTTTGCGGCAGCGTATATTTCACTATTTCACCGGCTTCTGCACGGTAATAGCTGCTGCCGTCTTTGGCCCATTTAATTTGCTGCGCGAAGCTGTTAACGGCGACTGTAAACAACACTGCGAACAGCACAAAGCGAATCCGGTATTTCATGTACGATAATTTAAGCTGTAAAATAACTGTTTTTGTTCTTGTGCTGATAAACATGGCAGATTATTGTACAAATGGAAGCAACTGCAGCGCAGACCAGTTGGTTTTGCATGTATTACTGTTAATGCAAAAGTCCCGGCGTAGAACCGGGACCTTCATCAATAAATTTACCATGCGCGTTAAAACCTGCGCCGCCAGTGACCGGGTACCCAGACCCAGCCGCCCCGCCTGTGCCGCCATCCTCCACCCACCCAAATCATTCCCGGCCTTGGTGTTGCCCAGTATCCATCGCTCCAAACATAGGCATTGCCCCGGTAGGCCCAGCCCCCATCAATCCAGATATGACGCGGAGAAGGTGCCAGCGGACGCGCCCTCAGTACGGGTGCAACAGGACGCACCCTGACTACTACCTGTGCCGATGTTTCCAAGGAGAGGCTGAACAATACAGCCAATAACACTATTGCCCTGCTGATGTATTTTTTCATGCTGCTATATTTTGCTTTTTGATGGTCTGCAAGGCTAAAAGTTTAACGGGGTGTAGCCCGCATCCGTCTATTTAATTTCAATTTATGGGGGAACGGGTTACCCGGGCCAATCAGAACGGCACAAAAAAAGGTCCCGCTTTTTACGGCGGGACCTTCTATACAAATAAATAGTTATACTGCTTATGCGTTCACTTTACCTTTCACTTTGGCAATTACTTCTTCAGCAATACCATTGGGTGCAGGTGTGTAGTGAGAAAACTCCATGGTAGAAGACGCACGGCCAGATGACATTGAACGCAGCTGGGTGACATAACCAAACATTTCACTCAATGGCACTTTGGCTTTAATTACCTGTGCATTGTTACGGCTGTCCATACCTTCCAGCATACCACGGCGGCGGTTAAGGTCACCGGTAACATCACCCATGTACTGGTCTGGTGTTACTACCTCCACTTTCATGATAGGCTCCAGCAATACGGGTTTGGCTTTACGGGCGGCTTCGCGGAAACCGGCTTTGGCACACAATTCAAAACTCATAGAGTCTGAATCCACGGCGTGGAAGCTGCCATCAAAAATGCGCACTTTCATATTGTCTACCGGGTAGCTGGCCAAAACGCCTGTTCCCATAGATGATTCAAAGCCTTTCTGGATAGCAGGTATAAACTCACGGGGAATAGAACCTCCAAAAATATCATTGATAAACTGATAGTGCTTTCCGGGGTTTTCTGCCAGCCATTCTTTGTCTGCAGGACCGAATTCAAACACGATATCGGCAAATTTACCACGACCACCGGTTTGCTTTTTCAATGTCTCCCTGTGTTCAACAGAAGCACCGAAAGCCTCTTTATAAGCAACCTGGGGCGCACCCTGGTTTACTTCCACTTTAAATTCCCTGCGCATACGGTCTACGATGATCTCCAGGTGCAACTCTCCCATACCACGCAAAATGGTCTGGCCTGTTTCTTCATCTGTATTTACACGCAGCGTAGGATCTTCTTCTACCAGTTTAGAGATAGCCATACCCATTCTGTCTACATCGGCCTGTGCTTTTGGCTCTACCGCGATAGCAATTACGGGTTCCGGTATAAACATATTTTCCAGGGCTATCGGGTGATTTTCATCACACAGGGTATCCCCGGTCTTGATTTCTTTAAATCCAACAGCTGCGCCAATATCACCCGCTTCAATAAAGTCAATTGGGTTTTGCTTATTGGCAAACATTTTCATGATACGGCTGATACGCTCTTTCTTTCCGCTTCTTACGTTCAGCACATAAGAACCTGCGTCCAGGTGGCCAGAATAGCAGCGGAAGAATGCCAGGCGACCCACGAATGGATCGGTCATGATTTTGAATGCCAGGGCGGCAAACGGTGCTTTTGCGTCTGCTTTACGGGTTTCCTGCTCACCGGTATCGGGGTTGGTACCCACGGTATCCGGTATATCGATGGGTGAAGGCAGGTAACGGCAAACCGCATCCAGGGCAGTTTGTACGCCTTTATTTTTGAATGAAGATCCGCACATCATTGGTACGATGCTCAGGTCAACCGTAGCTTTACGGATAGCTTCATGCATTTCTTCTTCAGTGATGCTGTTGGGGTCATCAAAGAATTTCTCCATTAAATTATCGTCGTATTCCGCAACGGCTTCTACCAGCTGCGCTCTCCATTCCTGTGCTTCTTCCAGCAAATCTGCAGGTACTTCAATCTCATCGAAAGTCATACCCTCCGTTTCCATGTGCCAGATAATACCCTTCATTTTAATCAAATCTACCACACCAATAAAATCATCTTCTGCACCGATGGGCAATTGCAGGGGAACCGCTTTGGAACCCAGCATTTCCTTTACCTGCTTAACCACCATCAGGAAGTCTGCACCGGCACGGTCCATTTTGTTTACGAAACCGATACGGGGAACGCCATAGCGGTTGGCCTGGCGCCAAACGGTTTCAGACTGCGGTTCAACGCCGTCAACGGCAGAGAACAAAGCAATCAGGCCATCCAGTACACGCATGGAACGTTCTACCTCAACGGTAAAATCCACGTGACCGGGGGTATCAATAATGTTGAAAGAATACTTTTTTGTGTCAGCATATTCCTTCCCTTTGTTGGTAGGAAAGTTCCACTGGCAGCTTACCGCAGCGGAGGTGATGGTAATACCTCTTTCCTTTTCCTGCTCCATCCAGTCGGTGGTAGCAGCACCATCATGTACTTCACCAATGCGGTGAATCATACCTGTGTACCGGAGGATACGCTCCGTAGTGGTTGTTTTTCCGGCATCAATATGCGCCGCAATACCAAAGTTTCTTTGAAATTTTAAGTCTGCCATTATTGTATATTAAAACGTTTAAATTTTGTGCAATGCGTGTTCTCCGGGGCCTTTTCGCCCTGCACCACCGGCCTGTTTCTACCCCTGGCCGGCTATTGCAGGAAATAAGCGGTTTCCGGGCCCTAAAAAATCCGGACTGCTTTTGGGGCGCAAAGGTAACCATTTCGCGGGAATAAAAAACTAGTTGCGAAAATTGGAAAAACAGTCGCAAAAAGGCGCTTGCAGCAGCCTGGGCAGGCCTGTTGCCCGCTGTCTCCTTTTGACTGATTTTTTGAAAGGTTTCCCGAAAACGAATGATTTCTTTAGAGCAATTCTATAGCGCCCGCTGAGAATTATCAAATTTTTTCGTAAATACCTTCTGAAAATTTGTTAGTATTTAAAAAGCTTTGCTAAATTTAGAATCTCATTTCTAACCTAAAAATTCAAAAACAATATGGCCACTAAGAAAAAAGCTAAAAAGCCTGCCCCAAAAAAGAAGGCAGCTGCTAAAAAAGTAGTTAAAAAAGCAGCGCCGAAGAAAAAGGCAGCGCCTAAAAAGAAAGCGGCCCCCAAGAAAAAGGCTGCACCTAAGAAAAAAGCAGCCCCAAAAAAGAAAGCAGCTTCTAAAAAAGCCGCTCCCAAAAAGAAAGCCGCCGCTAAGAAAGCGCCTGCGAAAAAAGCAGCACCCAAAAAAGCAGCGCCTAAAAAAGCCGCTCCCAAAAAGGCAGCGCCAAAGAAGAAAGCAGCACCAAAAGTTAAAAAAGCCGTTGCAGCACCCGCTCCTCCTCCACCGGTTGTAGAAACGCCCGTTGTAGAAACACCGGCCGAAGAAACACCAGGCAGCAGCGATGGTACACTTGGTTTTTAAACTACCATATAATTTACCAATGCAAAAGATACGGCCACCCCAAAAGGTGGCTTTCTTTTTTTTAGTCCAACTTTTTTTAGTCCAAATAAACAAAGTGGCGTCCTGAACCGCCCGCCACCGCTATTGGCGGTGCGTAAGGCCCTGCAAACAATACTGGCCATATTAAAATGGCTGCTTATTTTTGCAGCATGCTATCAATCAGTCAAAGAGGACAGCAAATGCCGGCATCACCCATACGCAAACTGGTGCCTTACGCTGAAGCTGCTAAAAAAAGAGGTGTTAAAGTTTACCATTTAAATATTGGCCAGCCCGATATTGAAACGCCTGCACAAATCCTGGATGCGGTGCGCCATGCCGATTTCAAGATACTGGAATACAGCCACAGCGCCGGCAATGAAAGCTACCGCAGGAAACTCACGGAGTACTATAAACGCGTGGGCATTGAGGTAAATGCCAACCAGATAATGATCACCACTGGCGGCAGTGAAGCCATCCTGTTTGGTTTTATGACCTGCCTGGATGCGGGCGATGAAGTTATCATCCCGGAACCGTTCTACGCCAACTACAACGGTTTTGCAGTAGAAGCCGGTGTTACTGTAGTACCTATTACCTCCTCTATAGAAAGCGGTTTTGCCTTGCCCGATATTTCGGCATTTGAGAAAGCTATCACGCCAAAAACCAAAGCCATCGTGCTCTGCAATCCCAATAACCCCACCGGTTATCTTTACAGTGCAGCAGAAATGGAGACCCTGAAACAGGTTGTACTGAAGCACGACCTGTATCTTTTTGCAGATGAGGCCTACCGTGAGTTTTGCTACAGCGGCGAACATACCAGCGCCATGCACCTCACCGGTATTGATAACAATGTAATACTGATGGACACCATCAGCAAACGCTACAGCGCCTGCGGAGGACGCATCGGTGCCTTTGTTACCAAAAACAAAGAAGTAATAGATGCTGCCATGAAATTTGCCCAGGCCAGGCTAAGTCCGCCCTCTTTTGCACAGATACTGGGCGAAGCAGCCATTGACCTGCCTGCCGATTATTTTGACACCACCAAGGCCGAGTACAAAAAAAGACGCGATACACTGGTAAAAAGACTCAACAATATCCCGGGTGTATTCTGCCCCAACCCCGGCGGCGCCTTTTACGCCATGGCTAAATTACCTGTTGATGATGCAGACACATTCTGCCAATGGTTGCTGGAATCTTTTGCTTACAATAACGCCACCATAATGCTGGCACCGGCAAGTGGTTTTTACAGCACTCCCGGACTGGGTAAAAATGAAGTACGACTGGCCTATGTGCTGAATACCGATGCTATTAACAGCGCCATGGATTGCCTGGAAAAAGCGCTGGAGGTCTATCCCGGAAAGATTGCCCGAACAGTAATGGAAACGATGCATGGATAAATAAATGTTGCCGGCACCCGACAGTGCTATTATTTCAATCAACGTATTGCAAAAATCTGGGTGCTTTTGCAGGATACTGCTATAAAGCGCTTTCATATGAAACCATTCTTACTGCTTTTGCTGATAGCCTCGTTGTCCGCTTCGGGACAAAATCATGGAGATGATATCAATGAAAAAAGAATTGATGAACTGCTGAACAAACTGCAGGCACAGCAGGCTACAGAAGAGGACCGGAATGAGTTGCAAAAAATAGCGCAGGCAGTGCAGGAACGCGCCCAATGGCTGGAAGGAAATGCGCGTGATTATAAAAAAGCGATGCAAAGTACAGACAGGGCTATCGTATTATACGAAGCGCTGCGCGACTCGCTCAACCTCGCTTTCACCAAAAGAAATAAAGGATTATTGTTGGTAAGGATGGGCAAACCAGCCGCCGCAAAGACCGAACTGAGGGCTGCTGTTCAATTGTACCGGCTTACCAATACCGGCGCCGGCGTAGCTGCAGCCCAGCTTGACCTGGCCCGGCTGTTTGAATACGAAACCAAACAGGATTCTGCCATTTATTACGCTGAGCAATCGCGCAGCTACTGGAAAGGTCAGGAAAACAATCTCCAGATCATTGTTATTAACAGTATGCTGGTTTACCATTTGCTGCAGCTGAGCAAAACGGAAAAAGCCCAGCTTATTTACAATGAATCAAAACTGCTGCTGGCTAAACAACCGGTTCACTGGCAACCCCTGCTGGATTTTTATTTCACCTCCATGTTGTTGTTCCGTCAGACCAGCGATGCGTCAATGGTAGCCTATTACCAGGATTTGTATTTCAACAAAGTTGAAGCATTGAAAACAGAAGGGATCCCCACCCCCCGGTCGTACTATGAAAACTATGGACAGTAAGGCCCTGTCTCTTCAAATTCCACCGCTGGTTTTTACCCCGTTTTCAATACCTGATATAAATCATGGCGCTCCACTATCATCATCATGCTTCTAATTGCTGTCAAGCGCCCGCTCTTCTGTAATTTAAAGTGCTGAAATTCACGGCACTCATGAAAAAATTAAAAAGTATACTGGCATTTACCGGCATCATTGGCGTGGGCTTTTACCTGGCGCATATCCTGCTGGGCGGCATCTTATGGAAATCTTACCATCACCTGATGCAACCCATCAGTGATCTTACCGCTACCGGCGCCCCGGACAGGCCACTTCTGCTTAAGCTGACTTTTGCTTACAGTGCCTGCATGATCATTTTCTCACTGCTGCTGGTGTACTGCTGCAGCCGCAATCTCGGACGCACGGCAGTTATTGGCGCGTACGCATTTCTTGCACTGCACGTGGTATCCCTTTTGTACGGCTTTTTTCCGGAAGATTTGCCCGGCGCCACCGCCAGTTTTGAAGGCATCTTGCATATTATTATTACCGTACTGATTGTACCACTCACCGTTGCTTCACCTTTGTTTTTAGGAAAAGCATTTTTGCAGGAACCCGGTTACCGGCAAGCGGGCCGTTTCTCAATAATTGCAGGTGTCAGCATTTTTATATTGGGAGGCACCACGGCTTTCTTCTATGCCCGGCAGCTGCCTTATTTTGGCCTGGTAGAGAGATTGAATGTGGGTGTGCTGCAGGCCTGGACCATATTGCTTTCTGTTACGCTGTACAATGTCTACAGAACAGGTTTGGCGGAATAATAGCGGCTAAAAAAAAACTTGTCAGTTGAATCTTCGCAGGCATCCGCCTGGGAAAGCCAAAAATTCACCGAAAAAAGCAAAAAGTCCGGTGGTTGCTGCCTTCATCATCAAACAAAATGCCGCCAATCGTATTTCAAAAAGTAAATTTCTTTTGACAATAAGCAAGTTATATTTTTTTTAGTGCCAATTCTGCGTTGCAAATGGTAAATGTTGAGTTGTGCAATGCCTATTATGAGTTGCGAATGGTAAATGTTGAGTTGCGCCATGACCATTATGAGTTGGAAATGGTAAATTTAGAATTGTGCAATGACCATTATGAGTTGGAAATGGTAAATGTTGAGTTGCGCCATGACCATTATGAGTTGGAAATGGTAAATGTTGAATTGTGCAATGACCATTACGAGTTGGAAATGGTAAATTCTGAATTGTGCCATGACCATGATGAGTTGGAAATGGTAAATGTTGAGTTGTGCAATGACCATGATGAGTTGCAAAAAATAAATTTTGAGTTGCACAATGACTATTACGAGTCGCAAATTGGTAGCGTAAACACAAATGGGCTGTGTAGAACATGATACCGGGGGTATAAAGCAGATTGTGTAAACAGAGGTGCCCCCCTGGAACAAATAACAGATTCCGAAAAAAAGTTCTTACAGACAATTATGGTGAAAACAACCGCAGGCGCTGAAGATTACAGCCAACCAAACCGCTCCATCAATCTTTCTTTCTGGTTACGGGCCACCGGTATATGCTGATCGCTGGAAAGGATGAGGTAATTACCTTCTCCCCTTACATATTTTTTTATATGGTCCAGGTTTACCAGGTACTGACGGTGCACGCGTAAAAAATTCCGCTCTTCCAGAACTTCCTGTATATCGCCCAGTGTTTTGGCTACCATGTGCGTGCGGCCATCGGCCATGTAGAAGCGTGTATAATTATTTTCAGACTCGCAATACACCACCTGGTTAATAGCGGCAAATGTTACCCCGTTCTGGTAAGGCAGCGCAATTTTATCAGGAAAAATCTTGTTGTTGCTGCCCTGCAATTGCTGCTTCAGCATCTGCAGCTGCTGTTTTTCGGGCCAGCTGCGCAGTTCCGCTTTTTCCACCGCTGCTTTTAAATCCTTGCCATCAATGGGTTTCAGCAAATAATCAAGCGCACTGAAACGGAATGCTTTTACGGCAAATTGATCATACGCGGTTACAAATACCAGGCTGAAATAAATACTGCCCAGTTTCTCCAGCAACTGGAAGCCATTCATGACCGGCATTTCAATATCAAGGAAAACAATATCTGGCTGCAGTTCCTTAATTCTGTCAAAACCCTCGGAGCTGTCGCTGCAGGCCGCCACCACTTCTACCTGCTGGCAGTACATTTTCAGCTGTAGTGCAAGCAGCCGTACACAATCCGGTTCATCATCTATAATCACAGCTTTCAGCATATACTATTTTATACGGGTATCTGGATGATTACTTTTGTACCGCTTACCTGGTTTGCCTCATCTTTCATATCTGTAATTTTTACATCCGCATTTATCTGGTACAGCTGGTTAATGATTTGCAGCCTGTCTGAGGTCATCTTTAGTCCAAATGATTTCTGCGTGGTAGCCGATTTACTTTTATAGACCGCCGCCAGTTCACGGCCAACACCATTATCGGTAATTTCAATTTTCAGGAGATGTTCTGCCGGAAGCGTTACCACCACCATAATATCGCCCCCATTCTTTTTATGCATCAACCCATGCCAGATAGCATTTTCTACATAGGGTTGCAGCAACAGGGGCGGTATTTCTATGTACTGCTGGTCAATACCGGGTTCTACCTTAATGGCATAATGCACCTTGTTTTTAAACCGCATGGCTTCCAGTTCAATATACAGGCGCAGTGTTTCCAGCTCTTTTTGCAGGGTCACTTTTTCTGAGCGGGAGTTTTCCAGCACCAGCCTTATCAGTTGCGAAAACATGGTAAGGTATTCTGAGGCGGTTTGCGAATCATTCTCCAGCGTATACAATTTGATGGAATTAAGGCAGTTAAAAATGAAATGAGGGTTCATCTGCGCCCGCAGGGCCGTCATTTCCGTTTCAGCAATTTTTTGTTCAAAAGCTGTTTCTACCTGTTTCAGTTTACTTGCTTCGGCAAGACTGCTTTGCTCCATCAGTTCCCTGGTCCGCTCGTCCAGCTTCTCTTCCAGTTGCCTGGAATAATTTTCCTGCAGACGGTTCTTTTCAAGTAATACCAGTTTACTTCTGTACGAAATTGCAAAGGAAAAGCAGATGGCCTCCACCACCAGGCCCAGTAAAAGAAAAACAATGGGGAAATTAATGACCAGGAATAATTCAAAATTTATATCGGCAGGGGGAGCATGCCGGTTCATAACAGGTAAACACCACAATACCAGCAGGCTGGATATACCCACAAATAAGAACCATTTCACCGGGTCTTTACTCCGCGCAGTAAGCACTAATAAAACAATATTGAGAATAATAATGGGGAAAGGAGACAAAAAGAATCCATAATAATCAGGATTGAATGGAAACCAGCCAAAACGGACTTCTGCAAATTCTATTGTCATCTGTAAAATGCATACCAGCACCAGCGCCTTTACCAGCATCCATCCTTTGGGTGAATGAACCCGCAGCTGCAGCATTCCACCAATAAAAAAACTATACAGCACGGGTACCAGGTAGAGAAATACAGAAAAGATAATATCCCTTACAAAGGGGGTGAACATGAACATACCCAGCCTGATATCCATCCAGTACAAGCCCGAAAAAAATGCAGCAACGGCATAGCAGATATACCAGACAAAAGAAGTATTCCGGTACAGATAATAATGATACAATGCATAAACACCGATAAAAAAGAAACAGCCTGTCATGGCAGCGAGTATCAGAAAAAGATACCTGGCAGCAAAGACGTTGTTTATCTCATCGGCCATTCCTGTAAGCGGTGTTTCCAGCTTCAGTATGGGGGGTATTAATTGATTCTGACGATCTTCCCTCCTGAACCAATAGGTAATGGAACTTTGCGGCGGTACAACTACAGGTAACCGCCCCCTGTTGAAGGCCGCATTTTTGCTGTCGTATTTAGACCAGTTCACCTCATACGCACCGCTGCGGGCTATCAACTCATCACCAGCATACAGCCGTGTATAACAATGCACGGTACTCAGGTGCAACACAAGTGTATCGCGTGCAGACGTGTTGTGGACAATAAAACGCAGCCACTGAATGATGAGTGGCCTGTTGGAAAATTTTTGCAGCCGCAGCTCCCTGCTGTACGGTATAAACACCTGCTTTTTTACCTCTTCAAAACTGAGCGCTTTGTTTAAAGTTTCTTCGTAAAACAGGCTGTAATCTGCTATCTCAAAACCCGCTTTCCAGTTAGGCTGGCCATTTAATACAATGGTGTCCTGGGCAGTTACATTGGCCGCAGTTACTATGAAGAAAGCGATTGAAATAAGCAGGTAGCGCATGCTGCTGTAGTTGTATTAAAATTACGGGATGCACGGTCCATTACCTAATAACGGTGGTAAACAGTCGTTTTTTTGAGGGAATGGCAAAACGGGAACCAGCGTCTCTTAGCCATGTAAATACCACTACTCAATCATAAATACTGCCATCCGCCATAGACAGCTGCTGCAAAATAAAAACAAGGGGCAATTTTACCGGCAACCACTACAGCAATTAATTCCAACAACCCCGAAAAAAATTCTATATGCTGAAAAAAATAGTAAAATGGACAGGCATCATTATTGGCAGCCTGCTGGTATTGCTGATTATCTTTTTTACAGTTGTGTATTTCAACACCGAGGCACGCGCCAATAAAATTTACGATGTAAAAATACAGGCGCTCAGCATTCCCGATGATTCCGCTTCTTATGCACTGGGCGCCCATATAGCAGCAATAAGAGGCTGCGATGGTTGCCATTCCGGGGGAGGCCTCCCTTTTTTTGATGAAAAAAATCCCATTGCCCTGCTGCATACCGCCAACCTGACCAGCGGAAAAGGTGGTATTAATTATTCTGATAGCGACTGGATACGCGCCTTAAGGCATGGTATAGGTAAAAATGGTAAATCGTTCTGGTTTATGCCAGTACAACATAGCAGTGCCGCCTTAAGCAACCAGGACCTGGGCGCCCTGATTGCTTACCTGAAAAAGCTTCCGCCGGTAGACAATGTGCATCCTGAGAAAGTTATGAAACCATTGGGCCGTATACTCACCTATTTTAATAAGTTTCCGATGTTTCCTGCGGAAATTGTTGATCACAAGGCCATTTTTCCTGACACAATAAGGCCCGCTGCCACGGCCGCCTATGGCAAATACCTGGTGGTAACCTGCCAGGGCTGCCATGGTGATGGCTTCAAAGGTGGACCCGCCCACGGAGAAAACGAACCGCCCATTCCTGATATCAGCAGCACCGGCCATGTGGGCAGCTGGACCAGCAACCAGTTCATTGCAGCCTTCCGCACCGGCAAAACACCCGAAGGAAAGTCATTGTCCAGCGCCATGCCCTGGAAGCTTTTTGGCGAAGCCTGCACAGAGCAGGAACTAACTGCCTTATATCTTTACCTGCATGATCTGAAATAACCAGGCATGGCCGTTTCAATGCTTTGGTGAATCTTTGCAAAGACCAAAATGCGGTTATACCAACATGAACGGAGAAACCAACTTATCGAAATTGCTGCAATCCATGGAGCCACGGCTCCAGAAAGGCGACTATGTTTTCTGCACCGTGCCATCGCTGGCTGGTATTGAAACTGCGCAGCTGGCAGGCATGTTCAGGGAAGGAGAAGGACTTACCGTGATTATTGAAAAAACACTGGCAGACAAACTGCAACTGCCCTATTCTTTTGTTGCCGCCTGGATAACGCTTACTGTACATTCTTCGCTGGAAGCAGCAGGACTTACTGCTGCCTTTTCATCGGCCCTTGCTGCAGCCGGCATCAGCTGCAATGTGGTAGCCGCTTTTTACCATGATCATATTTTTGTAAACTTCAAAGATGCTGACCGTGCTATGGGCATTCTTGGCAGTTTTGCCCTGCAGGGCTGATGCTTTGCCATGGCTTGCTTTTTAAACCTTACTTTTACCGCGTTTAAAAGCAGCGTTATGGAACCGGAAATTTTACAGGGTAAGATCAGTTTTGTGCACCACGATAAAGATTACGTGACGATTGACTACACCCACAAGGGCAAAAAAAAATCAATCAATGGCAAGGTAGATGAAGCGAGGCAGTTAAAACTGAAAGAAGAGAAACTGATTAAGAAAGTGCACCAGTTTCATGAAGGAGATGAGGTCTACTTCACCCTTGAGCTGTCTGGCAGGGGCGATAAGATGGTGGCGGAGAAAATCCGTTACCGCTTTAACGACACGCTGGGCAACCTGGTAAACAGGGCCCGCACCAACAACCAGTTTACCGGCTACCTGAAGCAGGTAGAAGATAAATATTTTGTAAAGGAAGCCGGGAGCTACCAGTTTTTTCCGCTGGTTTTGTCTCCCTGGGAACTGCCGCCTGATCCCAATAAATTAAATGAGCCGGTGCTGTTTCAGCTGGGTAATCTTGATAAACCGGAGAAACTCACTGCAGAACTTTTTCACCACCGCTTTATACCGCAGTTTGTAGCGGCACAAAAATATTTCAAAAACAAAACGGTGATCAACGCTACCGTGTATAAGGTTAGCCCACATGGCATTTTTATCAACGTTATTGGCGATAAACTGCAGGCAAAAATTCCCACTGCTAAAACCGCTGTTGCCGATGTAGGGCACGGGTTGAAAGAAGGTGATAAAATAAAAGTAATCATTAGTTTTTTGGGCAGTACCAAGATAGCGGTGCAATTGATGCCTCCTGCTACGCCTGCTGAGTAACAAACTTTACGGTTACCAGTAATTGCCCCAGGTGCCGCATGGTATGTTCTGCGGCATGCACCATCAAACCCAGCACGGTGGAAGGTATCTGCGCGCGGCCCACACCCCTTGTTTCAAAAAGGCTGTCTGAGGATGTTGCTTTTATTTGCGCTATAGCCTTATCTACCTGCTGGTTAAACTGCTTTACCAGCCCATCCGCAGTCATTTCCAGCACAGGCATTTTTCCTTCTGCTGCCAGCCACTCCAGTTGCGCCGCTGAAAGCATTTGTGCATTGGCGTAAGTAAACAACCTGTCCAGCACACCGGTCATGTGCTGCAGGTGAAAACCCGGGCAAGCCAGTCCTGCAGGCCGTATCCACAACTTGTCTGCAGGAAAACCCAGCATCATTTTATTCAATTCTTCACGGGCCTGCAGCAGGGTATGGGCTACAGGTTGCAATGCCGGTAATATACCTGGCAAAGGGCCGCGCAGCCATACTTCCGGCAGTTTGGTAACGGTCATAATTACATTTTTTCGTTACTGGTATAACCGATGGTCATCATTATTTGTTCAGCTGCGTTGGTGGTACAGGGGATGGCACCACATTTTTTACAGGTTTGGTTGATTTCAGGTAGGCAAAAATTGCTTTCAAATCAGCGTCGGTCAGGTTCACGTAATTGGGCCATGGCATGGGCGGCAGTAACCTACGGTTGCCTTCCAGCCCCTTTGATTTCCCTTCGCGCAATGCCCTTGCAAACTGCGTTTCGGTCCAGCTTCCAATACCGGTTGAATCTGAAGTAAGGTTGGCAGAGAAGCTAACGCCCCAGGGGCCTACTGCAACTGTATTCATGCCGTTAAACAATACCCAGTTTTTTACAGCAGCAGTATCAATAAATGCCAGTGCCATCGCTGATGGATGACCGGAAAGCAGCAGGTTAGGATCGGGTTGCGGCCCACTGGCAGTAAATATTTTTGGTGAATGGCAATCGTTGCAGCCCATGGTAGTTACCAGGTACAAACCACGTTTTACAAGGCTGTCGTTACTAATGGCACCAGGAGCAACCGATGCATTTGCCGGTGGTTGATTACAGGCAAAAAACAGCGACAAAGCAGTCATTGCTGCAAGGACAGTTATCTTTTTCATGATGGCGGGGGGTTATGGAATTGGTTGATGAATAAATATAATATATTACAATACAATTGCAAAACTAAACCGTGAGCCTTGTAGGATTTTCCCCCGCATTGATTGATTATCTTTAAGGCACCAAACCAACAAACATGAAAACCATCTTTTTCCTACTGGTTGTCTTAGCCATTACCGTTACAGTTTATTCCCAAACCCAGAAGCCGCCACTGCATGGCAAAAACTGGATGGCCATTACCGGCAAGCCCCTGGCAGCAGAAGCCGGTGCCATGATATTTCAGAAAGGAGGTAATGCAGTAGATGCGTCCTGTGCTATGATTGCTGCCACCTGCACCATGTGGGACGTATTGAGTTGGGGTGGAGAAACGCAGGCGTTGATCTATAATCCTCATACAAAAAAAGTGATTGCCATTAATGCGCTGGGCTTTGCCCCCACGGGTGCCACTACTGAATTCTTTAAAAGTAAGGGCATGAATTTTCCGCCGGAATATGGTCCGTTGTCAGCAGTAACGCCCGGCACACCAGGCGGCATTTGTTATATGCTGGCAGAATATGGTAGCATGAGCCTGAAAGAAGTATTATGGCCGGCCATGCAGCTGGCTGAAGGATACCCCATTGAAGCGCAGACGGCCAACAGCATGGAGCGTGGTAAAAAAATGATAAAGCAATGGCCCTACAGCAGTGCCGTTTTCTTACCGCATGCAGGAGAGAAAAGGGAAGCGCCTGCGGCGGGAGAAATTTTTGTTCAAAAAGATTTGCTGGCAACACTTACCAAAATGGTAGAAGCCGAAGATGCCGCGCTGAGGCAAAAGAAAACAAGAAAGCAGGCTATATATGCCGCTTATGACCGCTTCTATAAAGGGGATATTGCAAAAGAATTTGTACGCGGCTGCCAGGAGCAGGGCGGCTTGATTACCCTGGACGATCTGTCTAAATGGAAACCACTGGAGGAAGAGCCCCTGCATGTAAACTACAAAGGCATAGAAGTATACAAATTGCAGCAATGGACGCAGGGGCCGATGCTGCTGCAATCGCTGAATATCCTGGAAAATTTTGACCTGAAAAGCATGGGCTACAACAGCAGCCGTTACCTACATACCATTTACCAGGCCATGAACCTTTCTTTTGCTGACCGCGATTTTTATTATGGCGATCCTTATTTTCCACCGGAGGAACCCATGAAAGGTTTATTGAGCAAGGACTATGCAAAAGAAAGATCAAAACTGATTGGCTTTGAAAAAAATGATGCCGCTGCAGGTCCGGGCAATCCCTATCCATTTGAAGGGAAAACAAATCCCTTTACCGGCACCCTTCAGCAGCGGGGTTTTGCACTAAATACAAAAAACGCATTGGTACTTGATAATCCGTCAAGCGACTCCGCCTATCACGACAGGCTCTGGCGCGGCACCACTTCTGTAGAGGCGGCCGACAAAGAAGGATGGGTGGTTAGCGTAACGCCCAGCGGCGGATGGCTGCCCGCCTGTATCGCAGGCCACACAGGTGTTGGTATGAGCCAGCGCCTGCAGAGTTTTGTACTGGATTCAACCCTCAATCCTTTTAATGTAATAGCCCCCGGCAAAAGGCCAAGGGTAACGCTGACGCCTACACTGGCACTTAAAGAAGGCAAACCCTTTTTATGCTTTGGTGTACAGGGAGGCGACACACAGGATCAAAACCTGCTGCAATTCTTTCTGAACATGGTAGAATTTGGAATGACCGTGCAGGAAGCCACTGAAGCTGCCAATATGAACAGTAACCAGTTGTGGTTATCATTGGGCGGAGAAAAGATTTCCGACCGTCAACCCAAACCGGGCAATATGGTATTACAAAGCGCTACGCCGGAATGGGTGCGCAAAGAATTACGACAAATGGGTTACCTGCTGAGTTTTGAAGACCGCAGCAGCGGCCCCATCAATGCCATTTACTTCGACTGGATGCATGGCAGTTTCTGGGGCGGAAGCAGTAACCATGGAGAAGATTATGGGATCGGCTGGTAAAGAAAAATGTCAAATTTAATTATCCGGCAGCGTTACTATAAATGCAGCAACTACTTATTTACAGGTCGGAACCATTGCGCTGAGAAATTTGTATTCTACAACACTAACAACCGGCATTTCTCTATTGCCGGAATTAACACTTATAATACCGTAAGGTTTATCCCCAATCCAGCAGGCATTAGTTATTTATACGTACTGGCCGGTACAGTTCCATGGTAAAAAAAATATGGTCTTCTGTATATGCTGCAGTACTTTACTGGTGCAGCATAATATCAATCCACATTGCAACAACATTGACAGCATACCCGCCTGTGTACACAGTTGCAATGCGGTGTACAACGTTTAAGGGTTTTCTGTCCTCAATGTAGTAGACCAACTACGTAATAAATCAATAAAAACGTAGTAGTAATATAGCGATTGTTCTATTTTTTTTGGATTTACACTATCGTTATTTTGCGTATCTACTTAGCAAAGCAATAAATAAAAGATGAGGCGGCCGGGTAGTGATTGACAAAACCCAATTTCCCTGAACAGCAAAAACAATATCTATGACCAAAATTCGCGTACTCATCGCAGACGACTCCAAACTAAACCGTGACACCTGGACCTACATGCTGAACCTTGACGCCCGTTTTACCGTGGTAGCGGAATGTGGCGATGCAGACAGGGCGGTAGAACTCAGTGCAGACAAAAACCCCGACGTAGTGCTGATGGATATTAATACCCCCGCTTTTGCAGGCATGGAAGCCACGCAAAAAATCAGAAAGCAGCAACCCGGTGCCCAGGTTATCAGTATATCATCTTTTTCTCAGCCATTGTACGTAAAGAAAATGATGCAGATGGGTGCAATGGGTTATGTTACCAAAAATTCTTCACGCGAAGAAATGCTGCACGCCATTATGGAAGTAAGCCAGGGTAATAAGTATATCTGCAATGAAATTAAAGATATCATATCTGAGCAAACACTGGGTGGCGAAAACTTCAGCCAGCCGGATATCAACGGAATTACCAACAGGGAACTGGAAATCATTAATCTGATAAGAGAAGGCGCCTCCTCCAAAGAAATTGCGGGCAGGTTGTTTATCTCTCTGCGTACGGTAGAAGTACACCGTCATAACATCCTGAAAAAATTAAAACTTAAAAACACCGCTTCTCTTATCAACTTCATCAATTCATCAGTAGTTTTTATGTAATAATATTTACTGCAGGCTTCGCCGGCACCGGTATCCCTGCAGTACAACTTACCTCTATACCTTTCAATACAAGAACCGGCACTTGCCGGTTTTTTGTTTCGCGGTATCAGGAAGCTGTCAGCACATTTGCCAGTATCTGAACAACGCCAGTTTCCTTAACAGTAACTTTCAGCGAAAGGGATTTTTTAAAAGTGAGTGGATAAGGCAGGCCAAAAGTAACAGTGTCCAGTGCAGCAGCACTCCGGAATATGGATATGCCGTAAGAATTGGCAGCAGTAAGTCCCTGGTTAAAAAGCGCCGCCATGGAAATGTTCACCAGGTTCTTTCCGTCAATATCAAGAATTACAAATGTGAGATCCGAATTGCCTCCCTGCTTGGTAATTTCAGCTGAGAGAAAAAGCCCGGGACCTTCCAGTTTTATCAGTTCTTTGGTAGTGTTGTTGGCAGGGTTGCTGGTTAATCCCTGGATGCGTACCGGGCTTTCTACCGCCCCGATTAATGCAGATGCCATAATAATAATTTTTACTTTTTATGAATGATTATCTGTAAAAACATTATCAATGGACAGCGCAGGCAATTATCAATAAGTAGTATTTTTTGCCAGTTATATTTTCGGATGGCTGCCCGCTTACCTGTACAATTTCGGCAAATTCTTTTCAAACAAAGTAAATGGATCATTATAAAAATCCATAAAATCGGGTACGCTTACCTGCCCCGGAAAAGGCGCATAAAAATGGGTAGCGCTGCGGCTGTCGTTGCGCCACACCAGTACGTAACAGAGCCGGAGGCCCGGTGTTTTTACCGCATTCAGTAAGACTTGCGTCCACCATACCGTATTGGGTATTGATTCC
>JANPGT010000104.1:0-2397 GCA_031424135.1 Chitinophagaceae bacterium | reverse complement strand
TCCCTGCTATACCGCCTGCCAGCAGGCATTTCTGCAGGAAGCACCTATTCATTTTAAAGAATACTGGGCCGAACTGGAAACATGGTTCGATGTCATTATCTATCACCACAACGATAAATTATCCGTTTCCTTTAAACGCATCAATTTAATGAGAAAACTGGACGACCATCCTGAGCAGCACACAAAAATTCCAAATGAATTATACCGCCTCGTTACTGAAGTGACTAATGACTGCCTCTGGGAATGGGATTTTATCAAAAATGAGATTTTCTGGATTGACGGCGGACATAAACGGGTCTTCGGGTACCCGGTAGAAAATGCACTGGTTCCACAAAGCTTTTGGGAAAGCTGCCTGCATCCTGATGACCGGAGACGTGTGATTACCAATTTAACGCTTCTTATTGCAAAGAATGAAACGCTGAGCTGGGAAGAGGAGTACCGGTTTAAGAAAGCCGATGGCGAATACACTTATGTACACGACCGGGGGCATCTTATTTCTGAAAACGGTATTACCCGCCGTATGATAGGCGCCACACAGGATATATCTGTCAGAAAATATGCAGAAATCAGGTTGATGGATACAGAAAAACAATTGGCGTTGGTAGCCCGGCAAACGGTTAATGCTGTTATCATCACTGATACCAGCAGAAAGATCATATGGGTGAACAGCGCTTTTACCCGTATTACCGGATATACGCAGGAGGAAGTACTGGGAACAGTGCCCGGCAATTTATTGTTTGGCAAAGAAACGGCCGCCCACACGGTTGATTATATAAATAAAAAGATGCAGCAAGAGCAGCCTTTTAACTGCGAAATTACCAATAACAGCAAATATGGTGTTAAATACTGGATGCACCTGCAGGGACAGGCCCTGTTTGATGAAACTGGTAGATGCGACCGGTATTTTATCACCCAGATAGACATTACAGAAAAAAAAATACTGGAGAATCACCTGCACCAGGAAAGACAAACCAGGCTGACTGAAATAACCGCGGCAGTATTGACGGCACAGGAAAATGAAAGGGAAGAAATTGGCAAAGAGCTGCATGATAATGTAAATCAAATATTGGGTGCCACTAAACTGTATATAGAAATGGCCAGGGCTTTTACAGCGCACCGCGACGAGTACCTTGAAAAATCATGCGGCTATATTGTAGAAGTAATTGAAGAAATCAGGAAAATATCCAAGACGATGACCCCGCAGGGTATGGATATTATTGGCCTGGTGGACAGTATTAAAATCTTACTGGCCGATTTGAAACAGCTGCTTCCTGTAAAAACAGTCTTTACTGAAGAGGGAATGCAGGGCCTGGTGATAGACCCCAAATTAAAGCTGAATATTTTCAGGATTATACAGGAACAAATAAACAATATATTGAAACACGCAAACGCCACCAGCCTTGAAATACACTTAAGCGCTGAGGGAAAAAACATAGTGCTGGTGATGAAAGACAATGGTAAAGGTTGTAATACCGCGGAAAAAAGCAAGGGCGTGGGCATTACCAATATTAACAGCAGAACAGCGCTCTACCGGGGAAAAACCTCCATTGTATCAAGTCCAGGCAAGGGGTTTACCTTGAAAGTGGTATTGCCATTGGACGCAGTAGCCTGAAAAAAGCTGTCACAGTCGCGGCACACTTTATACCACCTTATTGAACAAAAGGATAAAATGAGTGCCCCTGGCCAGCTCAGACTCAATAGTAAGACCCACGCGGTTGGTATGCAGAATATCATAAGTAGCTGCCAGTCCAATGCCCAGTCCACCAGGCTTGTTGGTAAAATAAGGATCAAAAATACATTTGAGGTGTTCGCTGCTGATGCCACAGCCATTGTCTTCTATTCTAAGGCTATAATTATCCCCCTCTGATTTTATAAACAGCTTCAGCGACCCTTCACTACCACTGATAGAATCAATGGCATTAATAACAATATTGGTAAGAGCTATCTTTATTTTCAACCTGTTCAGGATGGCTATGCACTCCCGCGGCTCATAGAATCTGCTTACGCTGATATGCTTTAATGAAATACGATCACGGGCCATCTCCAGTACCTCATCCAGTAATTTATTGATGGAGCAGGGTTCGGTTTTTATTTCGGCAGCATGCTGGTAGGCAAACAACTCATTCATCAGACTATTAATGCGCATAGAACCCCTCATGATGATGTCCAGGTAATTCTGCAGGTCAGGATCCTGCAATTTGGCTGCCAGCACTTCCACCGCAAGATTGATATTGGTTAAAGGATTTCTGACTTCGTGTGCCAGCACGGTAACAAAAGCCGAAGGGATATCCTTCAGCACCTTGGGCACGGCTTTCACCACAAAATGTACGTCAGGCAGCTTTGCGGGCTTCAGCATTACCAGCTCGGGCAGCTGGTATACCTTGTCCTTGATGGCAT
>JANPGT010000103.1:0-14654 GCA_031424135.1 Chitinophagaceae bacterium | reverse complement strand
CCCCGGTGGGAAGATCGGTGCCGGGAAGGCATAATAAAACCTGGAGCGCGACCGTCCAGGCAATTGCAAAAAAAACATTGCTTAAAACACCTTTAACCACGCTGATTTTTCAGCTAAACTAAATCATTTGAGAGGAAAATGAAAGGATTGGCAGACTTACGTTTTACCCACCACATAAATCGGCATTGTAGGCGTTTTTGCACCACCTGTATTTTCAAGTGTAATAGCAAAAGCCTGTGCTTTGGGAATATTGCTCATTTTTACCAGGCCATCAGTAAGATCTGTTTTCAACATACCTGCATCAACAGGAACACCATCAACAATAGCCCATAGCTGGTATTGTTTGCCTTCTGCCGGTTTGGGAAGCGCGTTTACCAGCAGGAACACATCTCTTGTTTGTTTGTTCCAGTAAACCGTAGTAAGACTTTGTGGTGCCACCGGCTGCCCCTTCATGGCAATAATAGCCATATTGCTGTCTTTGATCAGGTCAAGACTGACTTCATATTGCTGCAGCCTGGTCTGCATGGCGTTATTATTCTTAGCCATTTCGGTATTGCTGGCAATCAGTTCGTCCAGCCGGGCTACAGAATCTTTGTATTTATTATAGAAAAGGAAATTAAGAATAGTACTTCCTACCAATAAAATAACAGAAGCCGCGGCCAGGAACCTGGTAAAATTCATAGTGCGTACAGGTGCAGGAGTAATGGCAGTAGCGGTATGCTCAGCCACTTTCATTTTACCCGCGTTTGCTTCCACAGTATCCAGGTGTAAACCGGCCCATATCTTTTGCTTTAGCGCAGCAGGAGGCTGAACAGCATTAGCAAGGGCATGCTGTTCGAGACTGATTTCAAAAGCCTCTTTAGCGTCCCTTACTACAGCATTTGTTGACAGGAGTTGTTCAAACTCAAGCTTTTCTTCGTTACTGGCCAAACCCAGAACGTAGCTTTCAACAATGCCGCTTGATATGTATTCCTGTATATTCACTTTACTTTAAATGTGCTCTCAATTGTGTTAATGCGCTTCTTATTCTTGTTTTTACAGTACCCAGGGGCAGACTTTCTATTTCCGCAATCTCCTCATGCGTATACCCTTTAAAATAAGCCAGGTCTATCAATACCCTGTGTTCCGCTTTTAATTTATCTACTACTTTTTTAAGACCAATATTGTCTACACTCAGTTGGGTGCTTGCACCTCCTTTGTCAAAAAAATCGCCTTCCGGCATCTCCTGGTTTTTCTGACTGTTCTGGTAGGCTTTAGACCGCACCATGTCGATGGCTAAATTACGCGCTACGTTCAACATCCAGGTAAATAACCTTCCCTTGCCTGGGTCGTAGCTTTCAATTTTCCGCCAGATATTTACAAAGACTTCCTGCAACACATCACTTGCCAGCTCTTTGTCAGGCACTACCTGCAGCACAATACTGTACAGCGCACCTGAGTAATTGTCGTACAGATAGCTAAAAGACTGTTGATCTTTTGCTTTCAACGACAATACCAGTTCCTGTTCATTATATGTAACAGTATTGTTCAATCAGGTTAGTGTTTGTGGAAGACAGCTTTCAAAATTTCCTTTCAAAAGCCATCACTCTATGTACGAAATATTAAATATTGTGGATTTACCCGATAACTGCCTGGTAAGCAGCTGCATCCATTAATTTGGCTACATCCGCCGGGTTATTCACCGTCATTTTAACCATCCAGCCTGCGCCGTAAGGATCGGTATTTACCAATTCAGGTTGGTTGGCCAATGCAGGATTTACTTCATTTATTGTACCAGAAACCGGCAGGAATAAATCGCTTACTGTCTTTACGGCTTCTACTGTGCCAAATACCGCTTCGGCTGGAAAGGCTTTGCCGGTGGTTTCTATTTCCACGTATACGATATCGCCCAGTTCGCCCTGCGCAAAATCGGTAATGCCAATAGTAGCGATATCGCCTTCCAGGCTGATCCATTCGTGATCCTTAGTGTAACGGAGGTTTTCCGGTAAATTCATAAAAAAATATTTTATGCTGCAAAGGTTACAAAAACTGGCCGAAATTATAGCAAGTCTTTCTAAAACGGAGGTAAGTTGAGAAAAGGTATATGGCAGAAGGTCTAAGGCAAAGGGCATTTCGTAGAAAATAATCCTGTTATCTTAGCGGCCCTAAACCCCATACCTTTAACCTTACACCTTTTTTACGCATGAAAATAGAACACCTTGCCATATGGACCAACCGCCTGGAATCACTGAAAGCGTTTTATATCCGGTTCTTTGGTGCAAGCTCCAATGAAAAATATTATAACCCTAATAAACAATTCAGCTCCTATTTTCTTTCTTTCAACGATGGGGCAAGGCTGGAGCTGATGCAGATGCCAGCTGTACCCGCCAACAGCAACGATACAATACTGCAGTACACCGGGCTGATTCATTTTGCCATAAGCGCCGGCAGCAAAGAAAAAGTGGACGCTTTAACGGAAGACATCCGGCAGGCGGGGTATATTGTTTTAGGCGAACCCAGGTGGACGGGCGATGGTTACTACGAAAGTGTGGTGGCCGACCCGGATGGTAACCGGGTAGAAATCACTATATAGCAGCTGTGAGCCATTAGCTATGAGCTGATAGCCTTTTGCCATATTTTGCCGCAAAAGATATAACTTTTACGCTAATTTATACATCCACTTAATACTGTCGATATGCTCCCCATAGAAATTTTAGGTTATGTAGCCGGCACCATGTCTTCGCTGGTATTTCTGCCGCAGGTTATCAAAACCTGGAAAACAAAATCAGCCAATGATGTTTCGCTGGTGATGTTTCTATTTGCCACCACCAGTGTGGTACTCTGGCTGATATATGGCATCATCATCAGGAACGGTTCCATCATTTATACCAACAGTACAGTGTTGTTTTTATCGCTGGTAATGCTCTACTTTAAACTTAAGTACAAGTAGCCATGTTCAGGAACTTGCTTGCCTTTATAAAACATAAGCCCGGCTTCACCATGGGTTTCCTGCTGGGCGTCAGCAGCCTATTGCTGGGTATCTGGGTGGCTGCCCTGCCTGCCATTAAACAGCGGCTGGGCTTAACCGATGGCAGCCTGGGTCTCTCATTATTACTTTCCCCTGCCGGCTCGCTTACAGGGGTGCTGCTTTCGCCCCGTCTTTTCAGCCGTATAAAAGTGGGTAAATGGCTGCTGCTGGGACCAGTGCTGCAATGCATTTTATTTATAGCAATGGTAACGGTACAGTATAAGTCTATTTTCTGGCTGGTATTATTTGCCACCGGCATGGTGGGTTTTTTTAATGGTGTATCCATTAACGCGGTGATTGACCTTATAGAAAAAAAATACCAACGCCGCATCATGAGCAGCTGCCATGGCATGTACAGCCTGGGTGGGGGTATAAGCGCCGGCATTGCTGCCATTTTTTACAGCCTGCAGGTAACAGCTGCCTACCAGATATTAATAGTGGCGGCCGTAATTATTTTTCTTTTGTTATACATACGGCAGCACCTGCTGGTATACAGCAATTATATACATTCCGGTTCTTCGCTGGCGGCTCCTCCAATGTCTATTATTGGCCTGGCCTTTATTTGTTTTGTAACATTTATGGGAGAGGGGAGTATTGCGGACTGGAGTGCCATCTATTTAAAAGAATCTTTACACAGTACCGTTGCCCTTGCCGGTTTGGGCTATGGCGGCTTTTCGGTAATGATGGCCATTGGCCGTTTTAATGGCGATGCCTGGATACCCAAAATGGGTGCTAAAAAAATTGTCATCGCGGGAAGCCTTACTGCCGCTGCCGGCTTCCTGTTGGCCATTGCATTTCCTTACAAGGCTGCCGCAATTGCTGGTTTTAGTCTGGTAGGCATTGGTTATGCCTGCATCGTTCCTATTTTGTTCAGTGCCGCGGCCAATGTACCGGGTATCAGTCCTGCTATGGGCATCTCCTCTATCGCCAGTGGTGGGCTGATAGGTTTTCTGTTCGGCCCTTCTGTAATAGGAATGGTAGCAGAAAAGATAAACCTGGCAGCAGGCTTATCTTTCATATTGATCCTGAATATCATTGCCTCCATTGTTGCCACACGCAACAAATTCCTGGCTACAGATACCAATGCAGCCTATATAGACCTAACCTGACTGCAACCATGAAACTGTTAGCCCCTTGTCTGTGATACGCCGCTGTTGAGTATCTTTATTGCCCGGCAGATGTATCAAACATTTAACTAAAAAGACAGAAAGACTATGGGCACAGCAATAAAAACCATCATTTTTGATCTGGGAGGTGTATTGCTGGACTGGAATCCTTTGTACGTTTATGACGACAATTATTTTGAAAGCCAGGAAAAAAGGGATTATTTCTTCTCCAGAATTTGTACAGGCGACTGGAATGAAGAACAGGATGCGGGTAAACCCATCAGCGATGCAACGCAGGAGCTGGTAGCGAAATTTCCGGAATGGGAACAACCCATCCGCGATTTTTATGGCCGCTGGACAGACATGCTGCGTGGCAATATTCCTGAAACGGTAGAGATACTGCGTACACTGAAACAAAGCGGAAAATACAAACTATATGCGCTCACCAACTGGCAGGCCGAGCTTTTCCAGATTGCGCTTGTGCGCCATGCTTTTCTTTCCTGGTTTGATGGGAGACTGGTAAGTGGCGTGGAGAAAACACGAAAACCTTTTCCTGAATTTTACCAGCTGCTCTTAACGCGATATAATATTGACTCCTCTACCGCCATTTTTATAGACGATAACCTTCGCAACGTGGAAGCCGGTGAAGCAATGGGCATAAAAAGCATCCATTTTCAGTCGCCTGCGCAGTTAGCTGCCATATTGAAAGACCTGGGGGTTGATGTCAGCTGAGTTTATCCCTTTCAGGATTCAATTAAAATGAATATTTTGGGTGAAAATTAAACCTTATGACCGAACAGGAAAACCCTGCTCCTGAAGCAACCGCAGCCGATTGTAAATGCTGCTTTGTAAAAACAACTACCGCTGATTCTTTTTGCCAGGCCTGTGGCTTTCCGCTTAAAGGTACCGAAGAAGTACAGCGCCAGTTTTTTACCAATCGGAATTACCAGCACATGGAAATGGATTTGCTGAAAGGTAAAATCAAAAGCGCGGGCACTACCCTTTATGTACTGGCAGGCATTTTTCTTTTATACGGACTGATATACTTTTTCTTTCAGCGCAGTGAAGACAATGCCTCAGCCTTACTGATTACAAACGCCATAGTGGCCATTATTTTCCTACTACTGGGCTACTGGTCAGAAAAGCAACCCCTTGCGGCAATTATTTCCGGCATTACTCTCTATATTTTAGTACAACTATTAGCAGCGTTTGACGACCCGCTCAGTATTTTCAAGGGAATTATTTTTAAAGTAATCATCATCAGTTATCTTATCAAAGGATTATCGTCTGCACTGGCAGCAGAGAAAATCAAAAAACAATACAATCTCTGATGGAAGCTGCCGGCGAAACGGAAACAGACACTCATCAATGCATTCACTGCCAGCTCGAACTTGTGGAAGAAGCCCGGTATTGCAATCATTGCGGCGGGCTGCAGTCAATGCCCGATATAGACGATGCACTGCAAAAACAGCAAAGGCTCATCGTACTGGCTATCTTTTTTGGTGTACACCTGGCAGTATGTCTTATCAGCAATTTTACCAGCTATACCCGCGGACTGGCACCGCTGCTGATTGTTGACGGTGTGCTTTCATTGTTTACGCTCCTGTATGTTATGCTATTCCGCAGCGAGTTAAAATATCTGTTCCGCTGGACAAGTTTTTCGTTGGTAAAAGCAGCCGGTTATATTATTACTGCAGTGCTGGGCGCTGTCGTAGTGCATTTTTCGGTAAAATGGCTCAACAAAACCATCTTCGATGCGGATGCTTATTACTATTACGCATTCAGTCACCTGCAGTATTCCAAATTAATTACCATACTGGTAGTGGCATTGCAGCCAGCTATTTTTGAAGAACTGGCTTTCAGGGGCGTATTGCAGGAAGGAATGAATAAGGTGACTGATAAAAAACCGGCCATTTTTATCTCTGCCTTTCTATTTACCCTATTACACATGAGCTTTATTTCCTTTTTCTGGCTGATGCCCTTTGCCCTGTGGCTGGGTTATACACGCATGAAAGAAGAAACGATATGGTACGGCGTACTCATTCATTTCTGTTTTAATACCACCGCATGCTTCCTGGAGTTTTTTGAGTTGAATTTATTCTGAAGCTGACGCCTTATTACACGAATCACAAAAACCAATTACACAAATTCGCTGCGGAAAAATCGGTTTTTAGACTACACTTCTCTAAAGTAATCCGCGAAAACACCTGATCATGGAGATAAATCCGTTTAACTAACAGGAAATTCGTGTTATGCTTACCGCTTCTTACCTGTATTAAAAGTATATCCCAGGTTCAGGATCACCTCTGCGGTACCAAATGCATGCCTGGCAGTGCCTTTGTATATTTTTAAGCCGGAGTACCGGGCATAATCCAGCTTGCCCGCCAGTTCAAGATAAATATGTTTGTAAAAAGTAGAACGCAAGGCCCCTTCTACACCAGTATTCCATCCGCCGAATTGAAAATTGGGCGTATTGGCGTTGCCAAAAAAGCTATTCTCCACGTGTGGAATAACCGGGCCCACACCAAATTTTCCCAGCCCATCCAGCTTAATGGTTTCCTTTTTATTGCTGGTCCAGTGCCAGCGCTTTACAATATTGAACAGCAGAAAATTGGCGCCATTATTCAGGTAATAATAAAACCCGTTGGCTTTGTTGAAATTCACCGTACTGTCTACCCCTTTTCCGTTCAGTGTGCCTTTAATGCGGGCCGGGCCGTCAGGAAAAATAAATTTAGTATGATCAAAGTTGATCTCAATACCAAGATCTTTTTTATCACCAAAGAAATAACCAATGCGGTAATTGTATTGCGGAATGGTGAGTGCTTTTGAAAAAAGTCCTTCATCCCAACCACGGTGATCGTGCCCTTGTATATTCCTGAACGCATAGTTATTCCCCAGTTCAGGCTGGCTGATTTTTACATTGCTCTTGGTATACCATTCAGTATTATAGCCCCAGGAAAAATAAAATTCGCCACGGCGCTTTTTCCCCGTTTGCGCATTGCCAGCTGAAAAAACAAATAAAAGCACCGCCGTCCATACCATTAAAATGCTAGTCTGCCTCATAGTTGTCTGCTTGTAATTTGCCTGCATTGTTCAACGCCGGCAAAGGTATTTTGTTTTTGGGTTACCTTTTCTTTTTCAAATGTTAAGCATCGTAATCCAGGACAGGCCTAAGCCACCTTTCTACAGTTGTCAATGGCATATCCTTTCTTTTTGCATAGTCTTCTACCTGGTTTTTATCTATTTTTCCTACGCCAAAATACTTGCTTTCCGGGTGGGCAAAATACCAGCCGCAAACAGAAGACGCCGGGTACATAGCCAGGGATTCTGTGAGCGTGATACCCGTTGCTTCTTTTCCACCCAGCAGGTTAAACAGTTTGTATTTTTCTGTGTGGTCAGGGCAGGCAGGATAGCCAGGCGCCGGGCGTATACCCAGGTAGGCTTCTTTTATTAATTCCTCGTTGTTCAAATGCTCATTGGTAGCATAGCCCCAGTATTCTTTGCGCACTTTTTCATGCAGCAGTTCAGCAAAAGCTTCGGCCAGCCTGTCGGCCAGTGCCTGCAGCGTAATTTTGTTGTAGTCATCCAGCGCTGCCTCAAAACGTTTAATATGTTTTTCAATTCCTTCAATGGTTACGGTAAACGCACCAATATAATCCTGCTTATTGCTTTCTGCGGGTGCAATAAAATCTGTTAAAGAAATATTAGGTTGGCCATCGGCTTTCTTTATCTGCTGGCGCAATGATTCCAGTTGAACGGTAGCAGTACTGTCCTTTACCGTTATGGTATCTTTCCCGTTGCTATTGGCCGGCCAGAAACCGATTACACCCCTTGGCTGCAACCATTTCTCCGCTATAATCTGCTGTAATAATTTTTGCGCATCATTGTACAACTTAGTGGCTTCCTTACCCACTTTTTCATCGCTTAATATCTGCGGAAATTTACCGTGCAGCTCCCACGCAATAAAGAATGGCTGCCAGTCAATGTATTTGGCAATTTCTGCCAGCGGAAAATCTGCAAAAATTTTGGCACCGGTAAAACTGGGGGCCACCGGCGTAAAATTACTCCAGTCAATTTTTACTTTGTTCTTCTGCGCGTCTTCCAGGCGCAAAAATTGTTTTACCGATTTCTTATTGTTGAAATCTTCTTTCAGTTTAATATACTCGGTTTTTATGCCCTCCAGGAAAGCGGGCTTCTGATCATTCAGCAAAGAGCCCGCTACTGTTACACTCCGTGAAGCATCCAGCACGTGCACTACTCCATCATCATACTGCGGTGCTATTTTCACGGCAGTATGCATGCGCGAGGTAGTAGCGCCGCCAATCAGCAGCGGCTGCTTCATGCCCCTGCGTTTCATTTCATGTGCCACATGCACCATCTCATCCAGTGAAGGCGTAATCAGGCCACTCAGACCAATAATATCTACTTTCTCTTTCTGTGCGGTATCCAGTATTTTATCGGTAGGCACCATTACGCCCATATCTATAATATCGTACCCATTGCAGCCCAGTACTACACCTACAATATTTTTACCAATATCATGTACATCTCCTTTTACCGTAGCCAGCAGTATTTTGGCAGCACCCGCGCCTTCCTGGTTTACAGTACCTGCTGCAAGGTGGGCCTGTCTTCTCAATTCTTTTTCCGCTTCAATATAGGGCGTAAGTACGGCTACTGATTTTTTCATTACACGGGCACTTTTCACCACCTGTGGCAAAAACATTTTTCCACTGCCGAACAAGTCGCCCACTACATTCATACCCGCCATCAGCGGACCCTCAATTACATCCAGGGGCTTGGGATATTGCTGCCGGGCTTCTTCGGTATCTGCGTCAATATAATCCGTAATACCGTTTACCAGGGAATGTTTCAAACGCTCTTCCACGGTAGTATTTCTCCACGCATCGTCTTTTACAATTTCTTTGCCTTTGGCTTTTACTGTTTCTGCAAAGTTGATTAGCCGCTCCGTGGCTTCGTTGTTATCATTGTTGCGGTTCAGCAGAACGTCTTCGCACATTTCTCTTAACTGCGGCTCAATTTCATCGTACACTACCAGCTGGCCGGCATTTACAATGCCCATGTCCATCCCCGCTTTGATGGCATGAAACAGGAATACGCTGTGGATGGCTTCGCGGACATGATCATTACCCCTGAATGAAAACGACACATTGCTGACACCGCCGCTTATCTTGGCAAGGGGCATCAGTTTTTTTATTTCGCGGGTAGCTTCAATAAAATCTACCGCATAATTGTTGTGTTCTTCAATACCGGTGGCTACGGCAAAAATATTGGGGTCGAAAATGATATCCTGCGGATCATAACCTACCTGCGTTGTTAAGATTTTATAGGCACGGTGGCAGATCTCTATTTTCCGTTCTTTAGTATCTGCCTGTCCTTTTTCATCGAATGCCATTACAATCACCGCGGCCCCGTAAGCCTGGCAGATGATGGCCTGCTCAATAAATTTTTCCTCCCCTTCTTTCATGGAGATGGAGTTCACAATGCAACGGCCCTGTACGCATTTCAGTCCTGCTTCTATGATAGGAAACTTAGAGCTGTCCAGCATGATAGGAATCCTGGCAATATCCGGCTCACTCTGTACCAGGTTAATGAAAGTAGTCATGGCCAGCACACCATCCAGTAATGCATCGTCCATGTTTACGTCCAGCACCTGTGCACCATTTTCTACCTGCTGCCTTGCAACGCTCAATGCTTCTTCGTATTTATTTTCCCTGATCAGGCGGGCAAACTTCTTGGAGCCGGTAACATTGGTTCTTTCGCCCACGTTGATGAAATTTGTTTCGGGACGAACGATCAAAGGCTCCAGGCCGCTTAAACGCAGGAAGGGCTTTATTGTATTTGTATCAGCCATAATGATTTCTTTTTAACTACAGAGGTAAAGAGGGTTATTACGGAATAACATGAGGCATAATAAACCATCTTTACGCTTACGCGGCAAAAATCTACTTTAACAACGGGTTGCTATAATTACTATTCTACTATTTCTATTTTTTTATCCCCCTACTGGCGAATCCTTCTCCTTTACCTCAGTGAAATACCTGCCCCCATCCTCTGTGGTAAAAATCAAAGTGCCGTTTCTAACACCGGCAATTCACGCGGTGCAAATTTCGCTACCTCATCCGCAATGTGTTTAATATGATCCGGCGTGGTGCCACAGCAGCCACCCACAATATTCAACCAGCCATTGGCGGCCCACTCTTCAATGATATGCGCTGTTTCGTGCGGTTGTTCGTCATACTCGCCAAATGCATTGGGCAAGCCGGCATTGGGGTAGGCCGAAGTATAGCAACCTGCTATCTGGCTCAACTCTTCTATATGCGGGCGCATTTCCTGCGCACCAAGGGCACAGTTTAATCCAATACTGAGTGGTTTGGCATGCATTACCGAAACATAAAAAGCTTCCAGTGTTTGTCCGCTGAGGGTGCGTCCGCTGGCGTCTGTAATGGTACCGCTGATCATAATAGGTAGTTCCGGCAGCTTTGCTTCACGGAAAAATTGCTTTGCCGCATAAATGGCGGCCTTTGCATTCAGGGTATCAAAAATGGTTTCAATCAGTAAAATATCCACACCGCCGTCTACCAATCCTTTTATCTGCTCTAAATATGCAGCTACCACTTCATCAAAAGTAACTGCACGGTATCCGGGGTTGTTAACATCGGGCGATAAAGAGAGGGTTTTGTTCAGCGGACCAATAGCGCCTGCCACAAAACGTGGTTTGGCGGAATTCTTTGCGGTGTATTCATCTGCGGCTTTGCGGGCGCATCGCGCTGAAGCAACATTCAGTTCATAGGCCAGCGACTGCATATCATAATCTGCCTGGGCAATCACCGTACTGCTGAAAGTATTGGTTTCAATAATATCTGCCCCCGCTTCCAGGTATTGCTTGTGGATACCTGTAATAATATCGGGCTGTGTGATACTCAGCAGATCATTATTGCCTTTTACATCGGTATGCCAGTCTTTGAAGCGTTCGCCACGGTAATCCTGCTCTTCCAGCTTGTGCCGCTGTATCATGGTACCCATAGCACCGTCAATGATGAGGATGCGCTTCTTCAGCTCGTCTTTTATCTGTGTCATAACAAAAATTTACACGCTGCAGCTACGGATACCCTGGCTGCAGACGTATGGGTGAATACTATACAACGCCCGGGTCTGCAGCAATGCAATACCCAAACAGTTGTACGATACCTTTCTAAACTATTAACGAGGAAATTTTGGAGAAGCTGTCCAGAATAATCATCGTTTATTAGTTCAGTTTTTAAACAGGCTGAACAATAAACAAATCCGCCTGTATTTGAGGGGCAAAATTACAGTAAGTTCAGTTAATAAAAAAGCCTTTTTGAACTACGGCGGCGCAGGGGCACGGCGGTACACGGCGGCTGATTTTAGCTTTAATGACTGTTACAGCTGAGTTATGACATGCGGTTGGAAAATAATAATGAAAATTGAACAGGGAACATCGAATAATGAAGTAAATCAACCAGTTCTGCGTGCAATATTCATCATTGTCGCTGGGTTACTGCCCGGCCTGCCGTCCCGATACATAGCTTTCAACAGGTAAGCGGCTCTGGAGGCTGCGGGCCAGGGTCATTTCATCTGCATATTCCAGCTCGCCGCCAAAGGCAATGCCACGTGAGATGGTAGTAATGCGGAGCGACAGGCCCTGCAGCTTTTTCTGTATGTAATAAATAGTAGTATCTCCCTGTATATTGGGATTGAGGGCAAAAATAAGTTCTTCTGTATTTTCTTTATGTATACGGCTTACCAGGGGTTCAATATTCAATTGATCCGGGCCAATGCCATCCAGGGGGGAAATAATGCCGCCAAGCACATGGTATACGCCATTAAACTGCTGGGTGCTTTCGATAGCAATTACATCGCGGATATTTTCTACCACGCAGATGGTTTGCTGCTGGCGCATGCTATTGGCACAAACGGAACAGATATCTGCGTCGGCAATATTAAAACAGCGCTGGCAGTATTTTGTCTGTTCACGCATCTTTACCATGGCTTCGCTAAAAGCGTTTACCTTTTCAGGCGGCATCTTCAGCAATTGCAATACCAGGCGCAAAGCCGTCTTTTTGCCAATGCCCGGCAGTTTGGCAAATTCATTCACCGCATTTTCCAGTAAAGAAGAAGAGAATTGCATGGGGCAAAGTTAAAACAAAGTTCACAGTTCTCAGTTCCTGGTTCTAAGCCAACGAACTAAGAACCAGGAACTATGAACTTTTCTTCTACCGTATATTCCCCACAGAATTCTTCGCCGTATCGTGCTTGGTTTTTAATACCCCGGAAATAACTGCCTCATAAGTAACGCCGTCTACTTCAACAACGGCGTCTATGCTGCAGGTGCCATCGGTACAATGCACCCGGCTGATTTCTTTTACCATAGCGCCGCCTTTCACGGTCCCATCCCAACCTTTCCTGGCTATCGCTTCATCACCTCTGTCGCCCCAATGATTAACCCCCTTTGCTGCAAGGCCAGCTTCATTAATGCCTTTACCGCTTCCTTTTACAGAACCATCCCAGCCTTTCCTGGCAGCGTCTTCGTTCCTTTTAATGCCCGATTGCGTTATCCCCTTTTCAGTAAGTCCGTTTTCCTGTATGCCTTTATCTGTTACACCAGCTTGATTGATGACTTTGCTACCGCCTTTCACTGTGCCATCCCAGCCTTTCCTGGCAGCGTCTTCATTCCGCTTAATACCACTCTGGTTGATTCCCTTTCTATTATTTAAGCTTTCGGGGGCCATCCATTTAATGGGACCCACCTGGTAAACAGTTCCTGCCGCCAAAGCAGCCTGGTTAGTATTCTGTATTAAGATAGCTGAAGGAAGAAACAATGCATGTGCTGTGCCGTTGCTGCCGGCAACATGCAGGGCAGACTTTCCTTCAAACATAGGATTCTCACCTGAGTTACCGGTGCTTTCATATAGCGGGTTGCTGACAATGCCCTCGTCGCTATCGCCCGTATCCCAGGGCTCATACGACTGCGAAGGCGATTTTCTTCTGCCAGTGGCCAGCCCGCTGCCTGCGTCTCTTGCTGCATCACTGTCATTATCATCTTCATTAATGATGATTACCTGCTGTTTTTTATCACCCTTCTTAGCAGGCATACCCTGTTCTTTAATAGCCATTTTTTGCGTGCCCGTTTCATCGCCCGCTAATCCATTGCGGGCTGCCAAATCACGATGAACAATATGGTATTCTACTATTTCTTCGCCTTCATCATTGGTACTAATGTATTTTCTGATAAGCAATGGCTGGTACTGTCTGCGGCCGGTGGGCAAACCAGATTGTGCATCACCCGGTGAAACTATTTCGTATTCATCCGTTTCCGGGTCAATGCTGATAACAATGGGTTGGTATTGACGCCTGCCGGTGGCCATACCACTGCCGGCTTCGCGGGCGGATTTTACCTGATACGCTTCCCCCTCTTCGTCAATCCTGATGATAATGGGCTGGTACTGGCGTCTGCCAGTGGGCAAGCCCGACTGCGCATCACGTGACGAAACGATTTCTTCTGTCTCTACTTCTGTGATGTCCAGCTCTTTTGTAATTGTATAAGGCTTGTGCATGCGCTTACCAGTAGGCAAGCCCGCCTGTGCATCGCGTGGAGACACTATTTCTCCCGCAGCCTGGCGGGCACCCCAATCTTTTGTAATAGTAATGGGCTTGTGCATGCGGCGTCCGCTAGCCATACCACTGCCTGCTTCGCGGGTAGTTACCACGGCATTATCCGACAGGCCGTCTCCGTCAACATCGCCGGTCACCAATGTTCTTCTGCCAGTGGCCATACCGCTACCGGCTTCGCGGGCGGTAATTACTTCCGCATATAATTTACCATCGCTGGTAAAAACCTTATCCTGGTTAATATCAAACTCCATATCCGTTACCCGGTAAGGCTTGTGCATGCGCCGGCCGGTAGCCATACCGCTGCCTGCTTCGCGGGCCATAACTACTTTTATGTCTTCGTATTTTACATTGCCTATGTGTTTTTTGCCAGTAGCCATGCCACTACCCGCTTCCCTGGCAGTGGTTACTTCTACATACGTTTTATCGCCTGCACTGATAACGAAATTTTCCTTGCTGTTGCCGCAACTGCCACCTGCTATATCCAATGTTTTAAAGGCATTTTCATTATTCCCTCTTACTGTAATATCCATGGCGTCTGTACCTGCCGTGGCGCTGTACTGGCCTGGTGCTATACTGTTAAAAGCAAAACTGCCATCCTTATTGGTGCGTGTTGAAAGTATATCATTACCGCCTGAGCCCAGGCGCCTTAATTTTACGTCAAGGCCTGGTATGGGGTCTCCCGGCATGGCATTGCTGCCGCATTGGCTTATTACCGCGCCGGCCGGTGTCTGGTATACAAAACCGGTTAAGAAGTTGTCTACCGACTGCATTTGAATACCGCTATTACCGGGTACGGCTGCAAGCAGCTCAATTTTTTCGGGTGAGAAGAAAAGCGAGTCGCTGCCCGTTTCATTGTCAGCATCATTTCCTGCAGGGTTCATCAACCG
>JANPGT010000102.1:0-3075 GCA_031424135.1 Chitinophagaceae bacterium | reverse complement strand
GTTGCTGGTGAAATAGCCAGGTGATAAAATAACACTACCGCATAAAAAGAGGCCAGCTCAAAAAAGCCGGCCCGCTAACCTATGAAAAACACCTGAGTAAATACTTAATCACGTAAGCCGCGTTTGTTCAGCTGGCGGTTTAACCTGCGCTCCTGCAATACACGCTGCACTTCTGTTTTAAAGTCTTTTTCTGAACGGAAGAATGTATTGGCTTTTTCCGGGTTCAGGGCTTTGGTGAAATCGCCATTGTATTTTTTACGTACACTCAGAATTTTATCTTCCACCTCAATTTCAGATAAGTTCTTGTCCTTTTGTTCCTGGCGTATGTTGCGGATATCGCTGGTATATTTATTGTAAATAGGCCAGAAGCGCTGTGCTTCTTCGGGCGATAGATCCAGTTTCTTGGTAAGCCAGGCCACTTTCAATGCCTCCAGTTTTTGACCATCCTGTGCTTTAGCATTCAGTAAACTGCCCAGTGCCAGTAGTAGTATAAGTAGATTTCTTTTCATTTCACTCCATTTAATTAGTTATTGCATTAGGGTTTGAACCATATTGTTCTAAATAGTGCTGGAGTTCTTCATCGGATATATTGGCCAGTAAATCTTTGGAATCTTTTTCGCTCATTTCATCATCAGCAGTTACGATGCTGCTGGTGTCTGCTACTGATGCAGTATTATTATTTAAAAAATTTTCAATTTCCTGGTCACTTGCTTTCGCTAATTCCCCCGGTACATCACCCGCCGTTGGAAGAGCGGGCTTTGTGTTACCTGTATACATATAACCGGCCACCAGCAATACCCCGGCCACCACTGCTGCTGCGGCATACCGCATCATTTTTCTGCCAAAGCCAATAGAAATTACTTTCCCCGCAGGTTGTTCATTCAGCTTTTTTAAAATAGCTGCTGCATTGGCCTCAAAATAACCATTGGGTACTTCATAGACCTGTTTGGTTTTCAGGCCGGTCATCAGTGGCGATAAATTCTCCAGCTCTTCGTTCACAAACTCTATGGCTTTAGCACCGGCTACTATATTGTCAGAAAACTCATTGAAGTAGCCTTCCGGTACTGTAAAAGGATTCTTCTTTCCCAGCTGCTGCCATAAAGCGGATGAAAGATCCGGCTCCTGCAAATACTGGCCCTCTTCTTCTTCCTTTATACGGCTCAGTATATTACCGGCCAGGCCGTCAAAATAGCCAGCAGGCGCCTGGTAAACATTGTCTTTGTTGACATTTACCACTGGGTCTGCGCTGGCTTCTTCTTCTTTTACACGCTTAAGTATATTGCCAGCCAGGTTATCAAAATAGCCAACCGGTGCCTGGTAAACATTGTCTTTAGTAATATTCAACACGGGATCTGCCCCTGCTTTCTCTTCCAGCCCAATCCGCAGCATCAACTGCACCGGCAGGCTGTCAAAATAGCCTTCCGGCACGGTATAAGGCTGCTGCTGGCCGATACCGGCTACTACAGCGCTTATCTCCTTCAATTCATTTAATATGGTGTTGCTATTTTCCATTACTTGTAACTGAGACACGAACCGGTGGTCAAAGTTTAATGATTTAAGATAAAATCCTCAATTTTTTTTACCGCATGGTGATAGCTGGCTTTCAGGGCTCCCTCGCTGGTTTCCAATACTTTACTCATTTCCTCGTAAGGCATTTCATCGTAATACCGCAGGTTAAAGACTATCCTTTGTTTCTCCGGCAGCTGCTGCATGGCCAGTTGCAGTTTCCACTCCAGTTTATTGGGGTCAAAATGCTTGTCGGCTTTAATAGTATTGCTCAGGCCGGTTTCCACATCGCCGTCCAGCGAAACCGTCGATTTTCTTTTTTTCTGCTCAAGAAAGGTAAGGCATTCGTTGGTGCCAATGCGGTAAATCCAGGTGTAGAGCTGGCTGTCTTCCCTGAAATTGTCCAGCCCTTTCCAGACCCTGATAAAGGCGTTTTGCAATACGTCGTTGGCATCTTCGTGTTCTACCACCATGCGGCGGATATGCCAATAGAGTTTCTCCTGGTATTTTTTAATAATAGCAGTAAACGCTTTTTCCTTTGTAGAAGGGTTTCGGAACTGTAATAACAATTCCGCATCCTGCATAACAACCGCCATAGGTTAGCAATTTAGTGTAGCAATATTGTTTTAGACCCGGATATCCGGTAAGAGTTTAAACGTACAAATAGTAAAAATATTAGTCAACCGATTGTTATTTAGGGCAATTGGCAGGCCATATTCATCCCAGATGAACTCGATAATTTCGACACTCCATTTTAATTTACGTTGGCTAAAACTAGATTCCGCCGTCAAAAGCGCAAAGTCCGCTGGATGTAGGCCTATGTCCGTTGTCAAAAGCGCGAAGTCCGGCGAACATGGGCCTATGTCCGTTGTCAAAAGCGCAAAGTCCGACAGACATTGGCCTATGTCCGTTGTCAAAAGTGAAATGTCCGACAGACATGAGCCAATGTCCGTTGTCAAAAGGCCAAAGTCCGTTGGATGTTGACCAATATTCAACGGAGAAAATCTGCAAACAGTTGGAAAATTGGTGGCATCCTGCAGTGTTGACTTACCCGTTCTGATGCCCCGATGCAAAAGCCCCGGCGATTGGCCAGGGCTTATGAATATGCGGTACTTATTACTCTTATCCTTTTTTTCTTGCTATTACTTTTTCGGCAGCGGCAATAATGTGTGGCGCTGTAAGTCCGTATTTTTCAAGCAATTGGGTAGGGGTGCCGCTTTCACCAAAAGTATCGTTGGTGCCTACATATTCAATAGGAATAGGCAGGTTTTTAGCGGCCACCTGTGCAATGCTATCGCCCAGGCCACCAATGATATTGTGTTCTTCTACTGTTACCGCGCATTTTGTTTTGGTAATAGATTTTATAATGGCTTCGGTATCCAGCGGCTTAATAGTGTGAATATTAATGACTTCTACGCTGATGCCCTTTTCCTGCAATGCAACGCCGGCTTCGATGGCTTTCCACACCATGTGGCCACAGGCGAAAATGCTTACATCGGTTCCTTCAGAAAAAACCTGTGCTTTGCCAATTTCAAAAGGCAGGTCTGCCGTAAAAATGGGCCAAACCGG
>JANPGT010000101.1:0-4211 GCA_031424135.1 Chitinophagaceae bacterium | reverse complement strand
CCGTTTTTGATACAGGAAGGATTTATTAAACGTACTCCCAGAGGCAGGGAAGCTACCCATAAAGCCTACGAACACCTCGGCAAACAGTCATTTGGTAAGGAGGGGCCGGGTCTGCTGTTTGCTGAATAATTCCGTAGAGACAGCTGCCCGGTAAATAACGGCCTGCAATACCCGTAGCTGGCGCCTGTCTTTTTTTAGTTAATACGTTGAGCAAAAAATAAGTAGTTCGGTTTTTACTGTAAAATAAACACTTATTAATAGAAATATCATACCATAATACATGGTTGTCATTTATAATATCAGTATTTTTAGTTTGATAAACAATTTTAACAGAGACATTTTTGCAATGAAAAAGCGGCACATATTTGCGCCGCTTTTCATTTTTTGGTAATTGAAGATATTTATGCTACCGGGGCTACCAGCCTGAAGCCGTTGCCATGTATATTCACAATTTCAATATTGGTATCGTCTTTAAGGTACTTCCTCAGCTTGGCAATATACACATCCATACTGCGGCCGTTAAAATACGTATCACTGCCCCATATTTTCTTTAATGCCTGTTCCCTTGCCAGCAGGTCGTTGATATGCTCGCAAAGCATTTTCAGCAATTCATTTTCTTTGGGTGATAAAGTCTGCATTTTACCATCGTGGCTCAGTTCTCTCAGTTTAGGATTGAAATGATAACTGGCCAGGGTATATTCCTTGTTTTCCTGTTCCTTGTTCATTTCTTCATTGCGCTTCAGGATGGCTTTTATTTTCAGCAACAGTACTTCGCTGTCAAAAGGCTTGGTAATATAGTCATCTGCACCCAGCTTGTACCCTTGTATGATATCTTCCTTCATGGTTTTGGCACTCAGGAAAAACAGGGGTATATCAGGATCTACGTCACGTATCTCTTCCGCAAGGGTGAAACCATCCATATGCGGCATCATTACGTCCAGCAGGCAAAGATCAAATTTTTCGCGCTGAAAAGCAGCAAGACCCAGCCTTCCGTCTCTTTCCAGTGTAACATCGTAGTCGTTTAATTCAAGATAGTTTTTTAACACGCTTCCCAGGTTAGGATCATCCTCGCACAGTAATAATTTAGCTTTTGCTTCCATGGTTTAAAATGTTTAGTAACACAAATAGAATCAAATCATCTGCCGGTACTCAAACCAGCCGTGTAATGTTTTGTTAATAGTGAAGGTAGTTTAAATTTGCATTTCAAATAAAAATAGACCCTGCATGGCATTGCGTGTAACGCCCGATAATAAGTTCAAGAAATTAATCATCATTGGCGACCGGCTGCTGATTCGCCCCACCCAGACAAATGAGCGCACCGAAAGCGGGCTCTACCTGCCGCCGGGTGTGCAGGAAAGGGAAAAAGTACAGCAGGGCTATGTCATTAAAACAGGTCCCGGCTATGCCATTCCCATGCCTGCCGACGATGAGCCGTGGAAGACAGAAGAAGACAAGGTAAAATACATTCCGCTGCAGGCCCGCGAAGGCGACCTGGCGATATTCCTTATCAGCGGCGCCACAGAAATTATGTACGAAAAAGAAAGGTATTATATCGTGCCCCAGGGGGCTGTTTTGATGCTGGAAAGGGAAGAAGATTTTTAGAGAAGTTGTTAGCTATTAGCCCTTTTCCGCGGCATGCCACTAACAGCTAATGGCTGTCTCTACAGTCTTTGCACACCCCATTCACCACCACTTCTACCTGTGTGGCCTGATAACCGGCAGGCAGCTTTACATCGGGTACGGTAATGTCTTCCAGGCAAATGGTATTGCTGCATTTGCTGCACACAAAATGCACGTGGTGGTCGTGGTGATGCCCTTCTGTACATTCGTCTTTACAGAGCGCATAGAGTATAGAATTATCTGCTGTGGGAATGGTATGAATAATGCCTTTTTCTACAAAGGTTTGCAGGGTGCGGTATACTGTTACCCTGTCAAAACTGGCCCCGCTTTTCTTTTCAATATCGGCATGCGCCAGCGCCCCGTTTTGCTGCAGGAAAAGTTCCAGTATTTTAGACCGGCTATCGGTAATGCTTAACTGGTTTCGTTTCAGAAGCTGCTGTATCTGCTGCGTAATGGCCATAGTACAGGGTATTATTATTAGTTCGGATTATTGTTGAAAAGAGAATTTACAAAGCTACTGCCTGTTTTCTCATTCAGCAATTTGGGGATATCATTTTCCAGTTCCTGCAGTTCGTCTCTTTTCAGACCATCATATATTTTTCTTACCCGGCCACTCCTGTCTACCAGCGCAAAAAACTGTGTATGTATAAACTGGTCTTCTATTTTATCATTGCTGTTCTTTGGGTCATCCAGTAAATAGCTGATCCGGGCAGCGTGGTAAAGACTGTCTTTTTTGCCCGTCAGGAACCACCAGTTGCTGTTGCTTACTCCCATTGAATCTGAATACCTTTTTATCCTTGCCACCGTGTCTGTTTCGGGGTCTACGGTATGAGAAAGTATTACGAAATCTTTTTCGTTTTTAAAATCTTCATACAGTTTTTTCATGTTGGTATTCATCTTGGGGCAGATGCCTTTGCAGGTGGTAAAGAAATACTCTGCTACATACACCTTTCCTGCAACCTCTTTCTGTGTAATGGGCCTGTTCTCCTGGTTGGTAAAAGAAAATGGCTGCACATAGCTCAGCACCGGCAGCTTTACATCTCCAAAACCCGGTATGGCCAGCCGCAGGCCAACATAAAATCCTGCAATCAGCAGCACAAAAAATACTAAATAAACGACCGTTTTCTTTTTCATATAAAATATTCGCCGCAAAGTTAGGTCAGGAATAGGGCAGTTCAAGAGGTGCTGGCCGTTCTCCCATAACAAAGGAGAAAATAATTAAACAGAATTCTTGCAACTTAGTTGCAAATATATGCCTATATTTGCCGTCCTCATGAATAATAAGATAAACTGGGATGCCCTGGGGATTACTACTTCTGTCGCCTGCGCCATACACTGCGCGGTGCTGCCGCTTTTGCTTACCAGCCTGCCGGTTTTTGGATTCGACATTATAAAGAACCCCTTTTTTGAGTACGCCATGATTTTGCTGGCTTTTGTGGTAGGGGCATATGCGCTCAGCCATGGATTCCGCAAACACCATCACCGCTTTTTTCCACTGGCGCTTTTCAGCATCGGTATCCTGTTTTTACTGGCAAAGCAAATCTGGCATTCCCTGCACATCTGGCTGCTTATTCCGGCCGTAATTGCCATAGTAACAGCGCATTACCTCAACTACCGCCTCTGCAGGCTGCATTACCATGTACATGCAGAGGATTGCAAACATTGATTTTCCAGATTGCTGCAACCGGATGGTCCCCGGCCTGGTGTGTTCACCAGCGGGTAATTTCAAAATTGTTCAATTTCCCGATTGAGGCAACCATAGTGGCATTTTATTGTTATTTTCGTGTATCAATTTTTAGCATATGATTAAAACAGGCAGCCCGGTTATCAGCATTTATACAGAAATGACGCCCAACCCGGAAACAATGAAATTTGTGGCCAATAAACTGCTGTATCCAGGAAAAAGTATTGATTTCCAGGACATGGAAAGCGCCAAGCCCTCTCCCCTGGCCACCGAGGTCTTTGGTTTTCCTTTTATCAAAGCCGTATTTATAGCAAGCAATTTTGTAACCCTTACCAAAACGCCCGAAACAGAGTGGAGCGATGTGATTCCTTCTATCCGGCAGTTTTTGAAAGAATACCTGGAAGATGGCAAAACCATTGTAAACGAAGATGAGATAGCCGTATTGAAGCAGGAGAGCAGCAATACTGTAGCGGCAGACGATGATGATGTTGTAAAACGCATTAAAGAACTGCTGGAAAACTATGTGAAACCTGCAGTAGAAATGGATGGCGGTGCTATACAGTTTAAAAGCTATGATGACGGGGTCGTAAATCTTATGTTGCAGGGAAGCTGCAGCGGTTGTCCCTCTTCTATGATCACTTTAAAATCGGGCATAGAAGGTATGATGAAACGTATGATACCGGAAGTAAAGGAAGTAGTGGCAGAAGCAGAATAAAATATTTTGTATACAACAAAAAAAAGCGTTGTTATATGGCGCTTTTTTTGTTTCTTTTCTTTGGCCGGCCGTCAGCTGGTCTTGTAAAAAAACTGTTCCCTAATAATTTTACCGTCTTTTACTTCATAGACCGCCAGTTCTTCCATTGGTACCCGGCCAACGCCCTTCATTGTAATGTCTAACAGCATTGCC
>JANPGT010000100.1:0-16120 GCA_031424135.1 Chitinophagaceae bacterium | reverse complement strand
GTTTTGCCGCTGATGCTGTTAACCGGGTAGTCGGTTTGTCTTTCAGTAATATTTACGCTTTTTTCTGCCTGCGGATAATTGACAAATTCTCTTTTCAGCGCGGGTATTTCGAGGGAATATTCGCGTCGTACCGGGATCAGTGCCAGTGCCACCATTTGACGGTTGCCCGTAATGGCTACATGCCTCCTTACACACTCGTACTGCCCGTTGGAGAGCTTTACCATCTCATTTACATCATCACCCATGGGCATAGAAGCACCCGGTAAAATCAATTGTGTATTCCAGAATTTTAAGTCGATGCTGCCATCATAGTCTGTATTGTAGAGGAAGATGCAGTAAGGCCTGTCTTCCGTCAGTGCATTCAGCTCGCTGCCGGTATAGCGCTGGTCTGCCATCCTTGCCAGCAAACCGGTATCCTGCAGCAGCCTGTCAAAATCCTTTTCCTGCTGTTGTATATCGCTTTCAATATTGTTGCGCAGGTATTTGGCGGAAGAAGAAGAATACCAGTAATTGTCTATGATAAAAGCAATCGTGAATAACCAGACCGCTCCCAGGAAAAAGAAGACATTTTTTTTTACAACCTGCTGAAAGAAATTTTTCAAAGTGCCGGGTTTTGCTTTTTAATGCTGTTCCAGAGCGCGTCCATTTCTGCAAGACTCATATCTGCCAGCATACGGTTTTGAGCCGCAGCCTGCTCTTCCATCTGTGTAAAACGCCGGATAAATTTTTTATTGGTTTTTTCCAGTGCATTTTCAGCATCCACCTGCAAAAACCGTGCATAGTTAACAAGGGAGAAAACGAGATCTCCAAATTCTTCTTCGGTCTTGTCCTGGTCGCCCAGTGCAATAGCTTCTTTCAGTTCATCCATCTCTTCTTCCACTTTATCCCAAACCTGTTCCCTGTTATCCCATTCAAAGCCTACCTGCTTCGCTTTCTCCTGCAGGCGCATCGCTTTCACCGTAGCAGGCAGCGATTTTGGTACCCCGCTTAAAACGGATTTTTTGCCTTCTTTCAATTTCAATTTTTCCCAATTTCTTTTAACATCTTCCTCATCATTTACCGCCAGCAGCTGACCGTTATTATCTGCGCTTGCATAAATATGCGGATGCCGTGCTATCAGTTTCTCTGAGACCCCGTCCAGTACCTGCTGCAGTGTGAATTGGTTTTGTTCGGTACCTATTTTAGCATAGAAAAGAATGTGCAGCATCAAATCGCCCAGTTCTTCTTTTATACCTTTCCAGTCTTCTTCCGTAATGGCATCGGCCAGTTCGTACAATTCCTCGATACTCAGCTGCCGCAGGGTATGAATGGTTTGCTTTCTGTCCCAGGGACATTTCTCGCGCAGGTCATCCATAATATTAACCAAACGGGCAAAAGCTTCAACAGGTATCTCCATAATTTAATTTTAAAAGGCTAAGAAAACTGCATGACTGACAAAAAGAAAAATAAGGCGGCGAGTGCTGAAAAAAGAATGCCGGAGACTATGATAAGTATCGCAAATTTAAGGACGGTTTTTCCTCTTCCCTGGCCATAGAACTTACGCATTGCTTTGTACAGGTAAAAAAATATGCCCAACGATAAAACGGTGCTGACTATGCCCAGCCATTGCCAGCCACTGCTTGCTTTCAGTTTATCAAAAGCAAAAACAACCAGTAAAATAATAAATACTGCACAGTACAGGTGTATGGCAAAAATGCCGTGATCTGCATAATAAAATTTACGCCTGCTGTAGAGTGCCAGCAAAATCAATGCAAAAACCGGCAAAGAGACAAACATGGCTTGTGGAAGATTGTGCATGAATTTCTCCATAAACAATGCAATGCCCTCCTTTTTATCGTTCTTCCATTTTTTACTGTACAACATCGCTTTGTGGGTCATGGCCCTTTCAAACCAACCATCGCGCCTGTCAGCCGGCAGTTCTTTCTGCACAGAATCATAGGCCGCCTGCGAATAGTAGTCCAGTTCGCGGTTATTGATTTTAATATTCCCCCTGTCGCCGGCATTGCTTTCTATTATTTTCAATGCGCCCGCGGAATCAGCATTCAACAGCTTATCTGCCATGCCGCCCGGCAGCAGGGTATTAGCTTTTAACCTGGCACGTGCACTGTCCAGCAAAGCACGTTTCTGCGTAGTTTTCACCGAATCAAGTAAATGCTCCTCTCTTACCTGTCTTTCCAACTGAAGCACATGTGCATCTGTGTGCGCAACAGCACGCTGCACAGCCGCTTTTTCGTCTGCATTGTTGGTTTTGGCAAGCTTTTCTTTCAGCGAAATACTGGCTTCGGTCAGTTCTTCCAATTGCTCTTTATTGTCCTTCTGGCCTTTTATCATTTGTTCCGGATTAAAGAGCCAAAAGAAAATGATAAAGAAAAATGCAGAAGTAAAAACATACATGCGGATAGGATGCAGGTAACTGGCCCTGCGCCCCTTCAGGTATTCTGAAGATAAAAAACCGGGTTTTGTAAGCAGGTATTTAACGGTACTGAAGAACTTACCGTCAAAATGGGTGATGTCGTTAAAAAAATGAGAGACCAGCGTCCAAACGGTTTCTTTAGGTTCCGTGTTTTCCTGTCCGCAGACAGGGCAATACCTGCCGGTCAGGCCGGTGCCGCAGTTGAGACAAACTTTCTCTTCTCGCTCTTTGGAATGGGACACAGCAGTAAATTTGATTAAAAATAATTATGAATTTATTATTGGCCTAAAATACATTACTTCGCACGCAATTTGCGTTATAAAAACCATGAATACGATGCGGATTACCCGGTACATCTCCTGCCTGCTTGCTTTCCTCGGTTTTGCTGCCGCAGCAGAGGCCCAGTATTACTACAAAGACATTATTGTTACGGGGCAAATAAACGCCAATTACAGGGCATTCAGGGACAATAAAGTGAGCAAGGTGGAACTGCTGCCTGCCGGACAGGGCCCGGCTGAAAATACAGTGACCCTGCAGCAAACCGTTTACGCGGCTCAAAGACTTGTAATCACCTATACCAAAGTGCCCGATGCAACAGAATCATGGCTGAAATCTTACTACGATGCCAATGGGCTCTTAATAAAGACAGTAGATAGTTCTGCAGAGGTAGTCACCAGCTCTATATACGAATACGATGCCGGTGAAAGGCCGCTCAGTATCAGCAGCAACGCGGTGCCCATAAATAACCCCGCCGAAACGGAAGTACACCGCTGGAAATACAACAGCAACGGGCAGCCAGTTCAAATGGTTAAAATAAAAAACAATTCTGATACTACGCTGGTGAGTTTTACCCCAGATGAAGCGGGCAATGCGGCGGAGGAAAAAGCAGTGCGCCGGAACGGCATACTGGGTATATATTATTACTATTACGATGCGCAGCACCGGCTTACGGATGTTGCCAGGTTTAACCAGCGGGCCAACCGCATCCTGCCGGATTACATGTTTGAATACGGCGCGTTAACTACACCAACGCAGATGATTATTGTACCTGAAGGCAGTGCCGATTACCAAACATGGAGGTATGTGTATAATCCGCAGGGGCTGAAAGAAAAAGATATCTGCTTTAACAAACAAAAACAGCTGGTGGCCAGCGTGGAATATAAGTATACGTTTGGGAAATGATAACGTTAGTGGTCGGTCGTCAGTCGTGAGTGCTGGCGCGTCTTAGCTTCGCCATTCACAACCGATGAGTGACGACTCTCCATTCACCACTGACGATTCACGTCTCACGCCTCACGACGCCTCACGGTGTCGCATCATAATTATAAACGATATATCCCCAGGGTTCTATATTGAAGGAATGCCCCACGGAAAGACTTTCCTTTACGCCCATAAAAATATTCATCGGATCACCTGCCAGCGACGCATCACTTATTTTAATCGTCTGCACTTTGGCAGAAAGATTCAGCACTACCAGTATTTTGTGACCCTTTTTCTCTCTTGTGTAAGCATATAAAGCCTTATCATTTCCCACACTAACTTTTTTGAAAGATGCGTCTGTGGCCAGGGCCGGCGTTGAAGCCCGTAGCTTAAGCAGTGTGGCATAGAATTTCGACCTGCTGTACTTGCCAAATTTGATGGCGTTCTTGTAAAAAAAACTGATACTATCCAGTACCGGTTCCTCCTGACCGCTGTAAATCAGCGGCAGGCTGTTGCGCATGGTTTGTGTGAATACGGCAAATGGCGCATGTTTGGCACCGGGCATAGTAGCATAGTCTGCCTTATTCCAGCTGTTTTCATCATGATTGCTGGTAAAATACATACGGATGGCGCCAGCAGGGAAGCTGCTGTCCTGGCGCTGCAGCACGGTATCAATGGCCAGAGCATCTGTTTTCCCCGCTGCAATCTTTTTAATTGCCTGGAACATGTCCCACGGATAGCTGGCATTGAAACCGTCGCGGTGCAGACTCCCCTTATCGCCTTCTGCCAGCATAAAAACATCTTTAATTTTTTTGAGCTCGCCAATGCAATCGATCCAGAAATCATCCGGCACTTCCCCGGCAACATCGCACCTGAAACCGTCTATATCTGTTGCAGTGAGCCAGAATTTCATAGCAGCAATCATACTGTCGCGCATTTCCCTGTTACCATAATTCAGATCGCGGGTATCACTCCAGTCGAATGCAGGAATGGGTCTGCCGGTGCTGTCTTTGGTAAAAAAATCAGGGTGACGGGTCAGCCATCCATTATCGGCACCGGTATGATTGGGTACCCAGTCTGTGATTACTTTAAAACCCAGCACATGCGCTTTTTTCACCAGGGCTTTCCAATCAGCCATCGTACCAAATTCTGGATTTACGGCAGTATAATCCTGCACTGCATAGTAGCTGCCCAGTTTGCCTTTTCTGTCTGCCTGGCTAATGGGTGTGATGGGCATAAACCACAATATTTGTACACCCATTTCCTGCAGCCTGGGTAAAGCGGCAGCAAAAGCATTAAAGGTTCCTTCTTTGGTATACTGGCGCACATTTACTTCGTAGATGTTTGATTGCAGCGCCCATTCCGGCAGCGACGAAGTTACTGCAACTGGTGCAGCCTGTGCAGTATCTCTGCCTGCTGAGGTCACAGGTGTTGTTTTATCGCCTGTATTATTGGCACAGGAAAGCGCAAACGAAATGGCAACGGTAAAAAGCAAGCGTTGGTAAAGCATGGTATTGTTTTATGTAATAAAGATAGGAAAAGGTAAATAGCGGTGTCACCGGGCAGAACGAAAGAAATACAGTGCAGCAAACGGCGGGCAGCTGAGCAGCATACCACTGTACAAGTGTGCGACGCCTGTGAAGTTCACCAGCGGCAGAAAGCCTGGTCCAAAAAATATTATACTAATTCTTTCAGCTTGTTTACAACTATATCTATCTCTTCTTTTGTATTGGTTTTTGCGAAAGAAAAACGAACCGCAATGCGGTTGGGATTGTTATTGATAGCACGTATCACATGCGAACCCTGGTCGGCGCCGCTGGTACAGGCACTTCCGCCAGACGCGCAGATATTATTGATATCAAGATTAAACAGCATCATCTCTGATTTTTCTGTTTTTGGAAAGGATACATTCAGCACGGTGTACAGGCTTTTACCAAAACTATCTCCATTGAAATATACGTCGGGTAAGTGCTGCGTTAACTGTTCTGCCATATACCGTTTTAACCCTTCAACAGCTGCGCTGTCTTTTTCATGGTAAAGGCTGGCCAGCTCCAGCGCCTTTGCAAACCCTACAATACCATACAGGTTTTCGGTGCCTGCCCGCATATTGCGCTCCTGCGATCCACCGTGTATATATGGTTTGATACTTACATTTTCGTTGATGTATAAAATGCCCACGCCTTTGGGACCATTAAATTTATGTGCTGCCCCGGTAATAAAATGCACTGGGGTATTTCTTAGATCGAAAGGGTAATGACCTACCGTCTGCACGGTATCTGAGTGAAAGATGGCGCTGTATTTTTTACAAAGATTGCCCACTGCATGAATATCCAGCAGGTTGCCAATTTCATTATTGGCATGCATCAGCGTTACCAATGATTTTTCTATGCTGCCCGCCAGCAGTTTTTCAAGGTCTTCTAAATCAATATGTCCATCTGCATTTACCTTAACATAACTCAGCGCTGCTTCTCCGCTGTGCTGCAGGTACTCCACTGTGTGCAGGGTGGCGTGGTGCTCTATGGGCGAGGTAATTATATGCTTGCAGCCAAGGTCGCGGATGGCAGCCGTAATGGCCGTATTGCTGCTCTCTGTGCCGCCCGAAGTAAAGAAGATTTCAGCCGGGTGTGCGTTCAGTATTTTAGCTACGCTTTTACGGGAAGTCTCAATGGCCAGGCGGGTTTCTCTGCCATAAGAATAAATAGAAGATGGGTTACCAAATTTTTGGGTAAGGTAAGGCATCATTACTTCCAGTACTTGTGGATCAAGTGCGGTGGTGGCGGCGTTGTCCAGGTAAATTCTTTGCATACCCCTAACCCCTAAAGGGGCATTTTAAGTTTTTTTAAGATGTGCAAAGGTACTAAAATGAAAATGAGACTAAACCATATTTCGAAGGTTTTCTTAGCCCCTTCAGGGTTTGGGGTTAGCTGGCTTTCTACATGAACTCCTTAATATCCTGCATCAGCCTGAGGGCTATATTATTGGCCGTGGTTTCAAAATTGCTTTCCGCATAGATGCGTATAATGGGTTCTGTATTGGAAGTGCGCAGGTGTACCCAGTCGTTATCGAATTCGATCTTTAAACCATCTTCCGTATTGACGGGTTGTTTTTTATACTTGGTTTGAATTTTTTCAAAAATAGCCGGTACATTGATGCCTTTTTCAAGCTCAATTTTATTCTTGCTCATAAAATAATCAGGATAGCGGGCCCTGAACGACTTGATACCGTTTTTATGCTGCGCCAGTGCGCTTAAAAATAAGCCAATACCAATCAGGGCATCCCTGCCGTAATGCAGGTCAGGTACAATAATACCACCATTTCCCTCTCCACCAATAACGGCATTGTTTTCCTTCATCTTTTTTACCACGTTTACTTCACCTACTGCTGAGGGGAAATATTCGCCACCATGTTTCACCGTTATATCTTTTAATGCCTTGGTAGAGGACATATTGGACACGGTATTACCTTTTCTTTTGCCCAGCACATAGTCGGCCACAGCTACCAGTGTATATTCCTCGCCAAACATGCTGCCGTCTTCACAGACAAAGCAAAGCCGGTCTACATCGGGGTCTGTAGCAATACCAAAAGAAGCGTTTTGTTTTTTTACTTCGGAACTTAGTGCCGACAGGTTTTCAGGAAGCGGTTCCGGGTTGTGGGCAAATTTTCCATTTACCTCACTGTTCAGCACAATCACATCATCTACCCCCAGCGCTTTCAATAATGGCGGAATAAAAATAGCACCGGTAGAGTTTACCACGTCTACCACTACCTTATAATTTTTCAGCTTGATGAGATCCACGTCTACCAGCGGATAATTCACCACTGCATCAATATGTTTTTGCAGGGTATGGGTGTTTTTAATGCATTGCCCCAGTTTATCTACTCCGGCAAACACAAATTCGCCTTTGGAGGCCAGCTGCAAAATAGCAGCGCCTTCCTCTGCATCTAAAAATTCGCCGTCTTTATTCAGTAATTTTAACGCGTTCCACTCTTTGGGGTTGTGGCTGGCGGTGATAATAATCCCGCCATCTGCGTTTTCCCAAACCACCGCCATTTCAACGGTGGGGGTGGTAGACAGTCCAAGGTCTACTACATTTATGCCCAATGCCAGTAAAGTATTGATGACCAGGCTGCTTACCATGTCTCCACTGATGCGGCCATCGCGGCCCACCACACATTTTTTACCATTATGATTCTTAATAAGCCAGGTGCCGTATGCGGCAGCAAATTTAACGATATCCGGGGGTGTTAAATTTTCATTGCTGTATCCTCCGATGGTTCCGCGAATGCCCGATATACTCTTGATTAATGCCACGATTCAATAAGGTTTTAACTGCGAAAATAAGGGTTTGTGAAGACGGAAAACGGGGCAATTCAAAGATTTGGACGAAAGTTGCGGACTACAGGAATAAAGATAGCGTATAATTGCTATTTGCATATACCACAAAAAGGTAGCACACGCTAAATTTATCAACATTTATCCCTGCCAATACAGCAGGGAATGGTTTTTCACCGCTACATTTGATGAAATTTCAGGTATGCCTGCATCCGCCGAATGGTTCAAAAACTGGTTCAATTCTCCCTATTATCACCAATTGTATTTTAACAGGGACGAAGTCGATGCCAGCCTATTTATTCAGCGGCTTATCAGCCATTTAGCACCGTCAGCGGATGCCTTGTTGGCAGATATGGGCTGTGGCCGCGGAAGACATTCAAAAATATTGGCCACCGGTGGCTACGATGTCACCGGCATTGACCTGTCTGCCGAAAACATTTCTTTCGCAAAAGAATTCGAAACAGAAAAACTGCATTTCTACCAGCACGATATGCGGCTGCCCTTCTGGATCAATTATTTCGATATTGCTTTCAGCTTTTTTACCAGTTTTGGTTATTTCAGAACAGAGCGCGAACACTACAATGCCATCCGCACCATTTCAAATGCACTGAAACCTGGCGGATTACTGGTGATGGATTACCTGAATGTGCACTATGCAGAGGACCACCTGGTACACAAATTGGAAAAAGAAATGGAGGGCGTCAATTTCTACCTTACCAAGTGGTTTGATGAAACACATTTCTATAAAAAGATCATTGTGGAAGACGATGCCCTGGAAGCCCCACTGGAGTTTATTGAAAAAGTGGCTAAATTTTCACTGGGTGATTTCAATGACATGTTTGCCTTTCACCACCTGCAGCTGCAGGAAGTATTTGGCGATTATGAACTGGGTGCGTATGATGTAAAAAAATCTCCGAGGTTGATTATGGTAGCGCGTAAGACCGGAATTGGGAATCAGGGATGAGGAATTAGGCGTTTGCCATTATTCCCGGGTTTCGCCCGGTGCTTACAGTATTTCGCCTTTCCTGGGCTTGCGGCGGAATAAATGAAAATATTATTTGGCTAATGGCTAACAGCTAACAGCTTTACCCTCACAGCTTCTTCTTATTGTTCTTCAGCATATACCTGGCTGTTTCAAAAATGGCAGTGGTGCTGGCTCGGTTTACGGCAGTTAAAGAATCTTTGCTGATGACATTCGGGGGATTGTTAAAATCGGCCCATAACATTTTCTCCTGGCTGCCCTGCTGGTTGCGGGTGTAGTACCACTGCCCGTTAATAACGCCGATATCTTTGTTATTGGCATCATAGATAAAAGCAAGGTTACTGCGGCCACTGTCTTTGGCATACTGCTTCACCAGGTCGCGGCCAAAACTGGTATTGCTGCAATTGATATTTGCCAGCCCGGCCAGCGTAGGCAATACATCTACCTGCGATGCTACGCAATGCAGGCGGCGGGCGGGTACAATGCCGGGCGCATAAAACAGCAGCGGTACATGGTTTCTTGTAAGTCCGTCTTCACTCCATGCCGGTGGAAACATAGCGCCGGCATGTCCATCAATACCATGGTCACCCACGAACATGAAGATAGTGTTACTGAAATATTTTTCTTTTTTTGCGGCTTCTATAAATGATTGGTAACAGAAGTCTGTGAAGCGGAAGGCGTTCAGTTCTTCATTATTATCGAATCCATATTTTTTTAAACTGTCTGCAGGCAGGCTGACTTTTTTGAATTCTTTTAAATCTTCTTCGGGAATGGTATAGGGGCGGTGGTTATCCGCTGTTTGTATCACTGCAAAAAAAGGTTTGGCTTCCTGCTTCAGAAAATTATTGGCTTCTTTAAAAAGATTACGATCACTGATGCCCCACACATCTACTTTGGAAGCTTTGTAATCCTGTTCTTCAAAAATGCGCAGGTCTTTGATATTATTGGTGAGCAGTCCGCGTATATTGGCCCAGCTGGTACTGCCACCCAGGAAATAAAATTTATTATAACCGTTAAAATCGTTGATAATGGTGTGCTGGTCTACCATGGCCGGGTTACGGCTGGCGGTCTTGTTCAATTCTACATCCTGTATGCCCGTTATACTGGCCCATACACCCCTGGCGGTTCCAAAAGAAGGGGTAAAACAATTATCGAAAAAAAGACCCTGTTTACACATTTCATTAAAGTAGGGCGTGGTATTCAGGGGATTGCCCCACATAGAGCTTTTATAGGCGCTGAAAGATTCGCAGATAACCATTACAATATTGGGTTGCTGCAGCGCTGTATCGCCTTTGCCCCTGCCGGCTTTCACTATCCTTTCATAACTGAGCGTCGTTGAATCCGGTAATGTAACACCCAGGTAGCTGGCCACCAGCGGGTAGCTTTTTTTTACTTTGCTGATATCAAAAGAAGAAGATCTGAAACTGAGTGAACTGAAAAAGGATTGAAACGGATTTAATGCCAGGTTGGCCTGGAAATCGCTGCCTAAATCAAAGGCATCGCTCCAGCGCAGGGGGTACTGGCCTACCCTGCCAAAAATACCCAGCGCACAAAGCAGGAAAACCAGCACGCTCCATCCAATACGGGCAGCCGCGGACCCGGTGTAGGCTGTGCGGGCGGTTCTTTTATACAAACTGCGAAGGATCCAGAACAGCACCCAGAATGACAGCAGCATGCCCAGTGCAATTTTGATTACTGGATAGGTTTCCCATACCATGGCGCCCGAGATTTTTGCATCTTCCAGGAAACTTAAAGCGCTGGCATTGAGCCGCTGCAGCAGGTAACGGAAATGCAGAAAATCAAAAACATACAGAACAATAAAGGCGGCAAGAAATACAAACAGCAGCGTGAACGTAACCGTTTTACCCGCTTTTTTAGCAAACGGATGCAGGGCCGGGATGGATCCAAAAAGGAACAATAAAAGGCATACCACGCCCACTTCCCGTGCATCGAAGCGGAAGCCCAGCCAAAACGAAACCATGACATTGCCCAGGCGCTGGCCAGGTGGTGCAAAATAGATAAACGCTGCTACCCGCAATACAAACATCAATACAAAAAACAGCAGCGCTACCGAAATTATCCAGCGGATGAGACGGGGTATCTTGTTCATAATGAGTAAAATCTGCTGCAAAATAGTTTAAAATCAACACTCAACTTTACTGATTACTTTTGCAGCATGTTTTTTTTACAAACAGCTAACAATTGGTTTAGCGGAATAGATGCTGTTGACAGGAAGTTATTCTTCTTTGTTAACAATGGTTTTGCCAATGATTTCTTTGATACCCTGATGCCTTTTCTGCGGGAATCAAATCTTTGGATACCGCTTTACTTATTTATGCTGGTGCTCATCCTGGTTAATTTTGGCTATCGCGGCTGGCTTTGGATACTGTTTGCAGTTTGCACCGCCGCGGTATGCGACCTCATTAGCAGCCACCTGATAAAAGAGCATATTTTCAGGCTAAGGCCCTGCCAGAACCCTGAGCTGGCGCAGCAGATTAGAATACTTGCCAATTATTGCCCCCGCAGCTCCAGTTTTACCTCCTCGCATGCCACCAATCATTTTGGCGTTGCCATGTTTATAGTGGTTACCCTGGGCGCTTATACGGGACCATGGATTCGCCTGTTTTTTGTATGGGCAGCCGCCATTTGTTTAGCGCAGGTTTACGTAGGCGTTCATTACCCGCTGGATGTACTCAGCGGCGGCCTGCTGGGTTGCGGCCTGGGTTATATTATTGCGGTATTTTTTAATAATTACGCAGGATTAGTTAGTTTACAAAATAAAAGCGCCTGATGACAGATCTGTTTCTACTGCTTGCACTTATTTTTTTGAATGGTTTATTTGTAATGTCCGAGATTGCACTGGTATCGGCAAGAAAGTCAAGACTGGAAAACATGGCTTCAAAAGGCGATGCACTTGCCAGAGTGGCCCTGGACCTGGCCAATAACCCCAATCTTTTTTTATCTGCCGCCCAGATTGGTATTACCCTGATCGCCATTTTAACGGGTGTGTACTCCGGAGAACGTTTCGGCGTTTACTTGAAACCGGTAGTAGAAAAAATCGATCTTTTCAGGCCCTATGCCGGTACCATCTCCACCACCATAATTGTTATCATTGTCACTTTTCTTTCAATTATTTTCGGAGAGCTGATACCCAAGCGCATCGGTTTGCAAAAATCAGAACGCATTGCGCGCCTGGTGGCCAGGCCCATGATCTTCTTTGCCAGGCTTACACATCCGATTGTGTGGGTACTGAACAAAACCAGCAACCTGTTTTTCACCCTCTTCAACATAAAAGGTGCAAAAGATGAATCTGTAACGGAAGACGAAATAAAGGCCATTATCAGCGAGGGTACCACGCAGGGTACCATTGATGAAGCAGAACAGGAAATCATTGAACGTGTCTTTCACCTGGGCGACCGCAACATCACCTCGCTGATGACGCACCGCAGCGATATTACCTGGTTTGATGTAAATGATAATGAAGATGCCATCAGGGATAAAATTGACCGGCAACCACATTCTGTTTATCCTATTTGCGAAGGCGATATTGACAATATTAAAGGAATTGTTTCCATCAAGGATTTATATGTAACCAGCGACGATACCCCTTTTAAAGACATCATGAAACCCGCACTCTTTGTACCGGAAAACAATTCCGCTTACCAGGTGCTGGAAAAATTCAAAGAATTAAGGGCGCATTGCTGTTTTGTAGTAGATGAATACGGCAGTATGCTCGGACTGATTACCCTTAATGATATACTGGAAGCCATTGTAGGAGATATACCTGAACCGGACATGCCGGATTATGAAATTACTGAACGCGAAGATGGATCCTACCTGGTAGACGGGCAAATACCCTTTTATGATTTTCTGACCCGTTTTGAAAAAACAGAATGGATGAACGAAGGCGAGCATGATTTTGATACACTGGCCGGCTTTATTCTGCACGAGCTGGAACACATACCGCACACCGGTGAAAAACTTACCTGGCGTATTTTTGATTTTGAGATCATAGACATGGATGCACAACGGATAGACAAAGTATTGGTCACTATGAAATCAGACGCCAAAGAGGGTAAGGAGGAAGATGCTTAATCATATATCAGCCACCTGCTAAATTTTCTTGCAAGCTGGTAACCAGCCCTGTTCTGTGCAGCTGCGCACAGTAACATTCATCGTACACTTTATATTAACTTTTTACTGGCAAAAGACCTGCTTCGTGGTACGGTGTTTGAAAATCAGTGCCTGTTATTAGAACAATAGGTATTGTACGGGGGCAGTGTACGAAAAAACACTTAGCCCACCATGTAAAAACACCTGTAGCAGTTACCTTGCCGGTACAAAGAAAATAATATAGTTTAGTCTTCGTTTAAAATAAAATCCACTACCCATGAAAACTGTTACCCGGTTTACCCTTGCCTTATGCACCGCCGTTGTTATGCTGGCCGGTTGTAAAAAAGACAATAGCTCAGCATCAGCAATGATCAACGACCTGCCGGAAACTGCACCGGCTATTCAAACATCCGTAACTGCCAATGTAAGTTCCAGGATTGGTGGTTTTTACAGGGCAATGCCTGCCCGTTATGATTCTACAACCAAAAAATATCCGCTGCTGGTATTCCTGCACGGAGTTGGCGAAGTGGGCAACGGCGCTTCAGAACTGTCGCGGTTACTGGTAAACGCAGTACCAAAATTGCTGAACCAGAAAACTTTTCCTGTAAAATTCACCGTTAACGGCACCGATTTTTCCTTCATTGTTATTAACCCCCAGTTTAAGGAATGGCCGCAGCCGGCAGATGTAAACGCGCTGATTGACTATGCAGTTGCCAATTACCGTGTAGACGAATCAAGAATATATGTGGCTGGCCTCAGCATGGGCGGCGGAGCTGCATGGGATTACGCTGTCACCTATCCAAACCGCATAGCTGCCGTTGTTCCTATCTGCGGTGCTTCCTGGCCCGGCAAAACAGCTATGGGCAAAATTGCCGCTGCCAACCTCCCGGTATGGGCTTTTCATAACAACGACGATGGTACCGTAAATGTGTACACTACCATCACCAATGTAGATGATATCAATTCATTTTCGCCTGCCACCCTGGCTAAAAAAACCATCTGGGCCAACGGCGGACATGATGCCTGGACCAAAGCTACTAATCCTGCCACCCGCGAATGTGACGGAAAGAACATGTACGAATGGATGCTGCAGTTTAAACGGGAAATAAAAGGTAAATAAAGACATTACTGAATAATACAGGGACCGGCTTACTACAGGCCGGTCTTTTTTATTGCTGCGACGCAGGTAACACCGGCTTTCTCTTCTTACTTTTGTCTACCATGACAGGATTCATCAGGCGCTTAAAACCAGTATACGCAATCTATAATTTTTTTCACCGTGGTGCATTACAGCACAATATTGCCCTGTATAAAAAATACGGTCTCAAAAAGAATTATTTCTCTTCCATTTCCAGCAGCGATTTCAGTCATCTTGCTGCCTCCAATTCACCCGCTGATGCTACACTGTCACTGAACAGCAGCGTGCTGTTTCAACAGGCGGACGCAACCACCCGGGAAAGCATGAAGACGTTTAATGAAAATGGGTTTTTAATTATAAAAAACTACCTCTCTGTACCACAGGCAGACGCTATCAACGCAGAGATGGACAACCTGCTGAAAGCAGGAATGGTAAAACAGGGGCACCGCAATAAAATCATGTTTGCTTTTCATCAATCTGCATTGCTGCGAAAGCTGGCCACAGATGAAAAATTGTTGCAGCTGCTGAGTTTGTTACTGCAGGGAAAAGCGACCCTTTTCCAGAGCATTAACTTCATTATGGGCAGCGAACAACGCACCCATTCTGATTCTATTCACATGACTACATATCCCCTGGGTGGATTGCTGGGCGTTTGGATAGCCCTGGATGACATCACTGAAAACAACGGTCCGCTGCATTACTACCCAGGCAGTCATAAACTGCCGTACTACCTGAACTCAGACTACCACAACGAAGGATCTGCCTTGTTGCTGGGAAAAAAGTCGTATGCCGAATATGAAGAAATGATTGCTGCAAGAATAGCGGCCGAAGGACTGGAGAAAAAAATATTTACTGCCCGTAAAGGAGATTTACTGGTATGGCATGCCAATCTTTTTCACGGTGGAGAACCGCATACAGACCGGCAGCTTACCAGGAAAAGCATGGTATTGCATTATTTCAAGCAAGGGGCTGTCTGTTACCATGAAATATCGCAAAGACCTGCCTTGCTGAAAAAATGGGAGGATGAAAAAACATCATAAAAATGAGCTTATAAAATCTCCCGCTCATTTAATTTTAAGCTGCTGCTGTTTTCCGCCGGAAAAATGGCTGCTGCTTTACCGTAAATACACCTGTTCTTCATTTATACCGCTTTACCATCGGGTGCAAATCTGCTACGTAAATTCACTTCTGTGCGGAAGGTTATTCTACTATAGATTTTCGTACAAAAAATCATAACAGTCAGCAATACTGTTTTTTTACAGGAAAAAAATTCCTGCCGGGGGAATAAATACAGCTTGCAGAACGTTAGATTGCTGAAATCCAACGGGATAAAGATTGGCATTGCAATTGAATGCTAAATGCAGGTTAAATCACCCTAATGAAAAAAACATCCTTACCCCTGACCAAATCAGTCTTCGTGCTTTTACTATTGGCTATAACGGCCAGGTTTGATGTAAAAGGACAATCCGGCAATTCGGGCACATCGCAAACAGTATACGGCAATATGGCGCAGAACAAGGGTGCCAGCGCCTCTTCTGCTGCTGATGCCTCCCACACAGCAATGTATGCTTTTGACGGCAACTTGACCACCCGTTATACCAGCAGCTTCAATGAAAGCCAATGGGTGCAGGTAGACTTAGGTCAGTCTTACCTGCTGAGCAGCGTCATCATTATGTGGGAGAAGTCTTACGGAAAGGATTTTAACATCCTGCTGTCTAACAATGGCACCTTTACTGACCTTATAAGCGACAGTATACAGGTAAGAAATCATATTTTCAAAGTAAGCAGCAGCCTGAATATAGACACCGTCCGCCTCAAGTCCAGCAAGGCTGCGCGCTACGTACGCATGCAGGGCCTGCACAGTGCCAGCGGCAACGGTTATTCAATATGGGAGATGATGGTGATGGGCAGCGCTTCCAATGCCAATTTGTTCCCGGTTTC
>JANPGT010000099.1:0-6901 GCA_031424135.1 Chitinophagaceae bacterium | reverse complement strand
AGCAGGTTTAAATAGGTGTTGTAATCGTGCGGTGCAGAAACGGTGTTCAGTATAAAATCAAATTTATTCTGCAGGCCCTGCAATACGCCCGGGTCTGACGTTAATGCAAAATGATGGGCACCCAGTCTTTTGGCATCCGCTTCTTTTGATTTGGAGTGGCTTAGCATGGTTACTTCTGCGCCAAAGGCAACTGCAAATTTTACTGCCATATGGCCCAGTCCGCCCAGTCCAAGTACACCTACTTTATGTCCTTTGCCCACACCCACATGTTTTAGCGGAGAGTAGGTGGTGATGCCTGCGCACAACAGAGGTGCCACGCCTGCCAGCGGCAGTTTATCAGATATATGCAGGGTGTATTTCTCGTCGGCCACAATCTGGGTGGAATAACCGCCGTAAGTAGGCGTTTTGCCATCTCTTTCATAGCCGTTATAGGTACCTGTCATACCGTTGTCGCAATATTGTTCCTCACCGGCAAGACAGCTGGGGCAGGTACGGCAGGAATCAACAAAACATCCTATACCTGCCAGGTCGCCGGGCTTAAAATTGGTTACATGGCTACCTGTTTTGGTAACGCGGCCTACAATTTCGTGACCGGGTACCATGGGGAAAATTGAATTGCCCCATTCGTTGCGTATCTGGTGCAAATCCGAATGGCAGACACCGCAATAAAGAATTTCTATCTGCACATCGTGGGCACCCACTTCCCTGCGGTCGAAACTAAAGGGGGCTACGGGTGAAACGGCATCCGGCGCCGCATAAGCTTTTGTATTACTCATAAATCGGTATTATTTTAAGTACTAATACAAAATTACCGGTACTAAGTTTAAACAGTAGCAATTTTTTTATATAGGTGCGCACCGGCGGTAAACACGCTTTAATTTTAGACTGCCGCTGCCGGGTATCCTAAATTTAAGTAGCTTTATTTTTTTAACGGTATCGCCACCATCTTAAGCAAGTTATATGAAACAAGTTCGTCTTCAGCCTGTCTTCCGGTTTACATTGTTACTCCTGGTCTTGGTATTAACCGGTTTGCAGGGTTATTCCGGCAATAAAAAACCTTCCGGGGAATTTTACGAGATAAAAATCTATCATTTTAAAAATGCGGAACAGGAGAAATCACTGGATGCCTACCTGAAAAACGCCCTTTTACCGGCTTTGCACAGAACCGGCATCAGCAAAACAGGTGTATTTAAACCACTGGCCAATGATACTGCTGCCGACAAATTAATCTATGTTTTTATGCCCCTGAAGTCTTTTGAACAGTTGCTGGCTTTGCCGGCGTTGCTGGATAAAGATCCCGGTTACAATGCCGCCGCCAGTGCTTACCTGGATGCAGCCTATAATAACCCTCCTTATACCCGGATGGAATCAATTCTGCTGAAAGCTTTCCGCCTGGCACCCAAAATGGAGATGCATGGCCTTACCGGGCCGCAGGGGGATCGCATTTTCGAAATGCGCAGTTATGAAAGCGCCACGGAGAAATTATACCTCAATAAAGTGCATATGTTTAACGAAGGAGGAGAGGTGCCGCTTTTTAAAAGACTGGAATTTAACGCCATTTTTTATGCAGATGTCATTAATGGCAGTCATATGCCCAACCTGATGTATATGACCTGTTTCGACAATATGGCGGCACGTGATCAGCATTGGAAAACATTTTCAGCAGATCCCGAATGGAAAAAACTGTCTGCTAAGCCCGAATACCAGCACAATGTGTCAAAAGCAGAAATCATCCTGATGCATTCCACTGAGTATTCAGATATTTAATAAGCTACTGCCGGAGGAAAGCTTTTCACGGGCATAACAGGTAGTTACGGATAAATAGTTGTTATGGCATTATTGAAAAGGGTAAACCCATTTTCCAAAGTAAACAATGATACCGGTTTTGGCACCAATGCCAGTGATTATGGTGGCCGGTTTATCAACAGGGATGGCAGTTTTAATCTTCGCAAAGAAGGTATGCCTTTCGGCCAAAGGTTCAGCATCTACCACAGCATGCTGAACCTGCCGCGCTGGAAATTCATTGCGCTGATCATCGTTTTTTTTCTTTCGATCAATGTACTCTACACGCTGCTCTACCTGCTGATAGGTACCGAGCAGTTTACGGGTATGATTGCGGTAACAGAATGGCAGAAAATAAAGGAGATTTACTTCTTCAGCACGGAAACATTTACCACCGTTGGTTACGGCCGCGTTAACCCGGTGGGCGATGCAGCTAATTTTGTGGCTTCCATTGAGGCCATGAGCGGTTTTCTTTCTTTTGCAGTAGCTACCGGTTTAATTTACGGGCGCTTCTCCAAACCTAAATCCTACCTGGTGTTCAGCGATCATGCAGTGGTAGCACCCTACCAGGACAAAACCGCCCTGATGTTTCGGTTTGCTTCCTACAAAGACAATCATATTCTAACCAACGTAGAAATAAAAGTGAATATGGGGCTGCGGGTAGAGGAAAACGCCAGGCCGGTATACAAATTTTTTGACCTGAACCTGGAGCGCAACCGGGTAGACAGTTTGTCTATGAACTGGACGGTTGTACATCCAATTGATGAGAACAGTCCCTTCGCCGGTTTTACCATGGATGATATGAAGGTGGCAGATGTTGAATTGTATGTGCTGGTAAGAGGGTTTGATGATGTATATTCTACGCAGGTGTTGCAACGTACTTCTTACACTTATGATGAAATCAGGTTTAACCGGAAATTTAAACCCATGTACCGCGAAAGCGATGATGGCAAAACCACCATACTTGAACTGCACAAACTGAACGACCATGCGGAAGTGAAATAAAATCGCAGCTGGTAATGTTTTTATGCATTGAAGAGAAGCGCACAGCAATGTGCAGCAGCGGGCTTACCCAGCAATGCTGGTGGTGGTAACTGGCAATTGTATACTCAAATATAAATACCATGGCAAAAGCCGTAAAGCAAGGCGCAAAGAAATCGCCAGCCCCTAAAAAAGCAGTTCCTAAAAAAACTGCAAAGAAAACAGCCCCTGAAAAAGCTGCGGCGTCAAGATCTGAGACAGGTATTAAGTATGCTGATAAATCTGCTGGGCAACCTGAACTGGTGCCCATCTTCAGTGCTATAAAAAATTTGTTACTGCCCTATGAAAAGGGAAGTATTAAAGTACGCGGTGGGGAGGGTGGCCAGATGATGCTGGTGAGTGAAAAAACCATCGAAGTGAATGGGAAGAAACGGGATGAATTATGGTTTGCAGGGTTGCTGGTACAAAAAGGCTATGTGGGTTTCTATTTTATGCCGGTGTATACCAAGCCCGAGTTGAAAGAAATATTTAAACCGGAACTCCTGAAATGCCTGAAGGGCAAAAGCTGTTTTCATATCAAAAAAGCTGACGCTGTTATTTTCGCACAAATAGAAGAAGCGCTTAAAAAGGGATACCTTGCACACAAAAAACGTGGATGGCTTTAAGCATGATTTCTTTGCTTTTTCCAGGATGCATGTACAACAAAAAAATGCTTCCTGCGTTTTTTTCAAAGTGTTTAGATTCACTTATTCAGATCAAAATATCTATGAAAATTAAGGGCTTTTCTCTGTTCTGCAGGTGCATCGCATGCCTGCCCGTGCTTTTCCTGATTTCTACAGGATGCCAGTCTTCACCAGGCAAACAAACCAGTACAGTTGCCACCGCGTCAACCGCAAAAGATACAACGGAGGTTAAAAAATCGACTGTTGCCAGTAATGCCAAACCGGCCGCGGCTGCAGTTATCATAGCCCGCCCGCAAGTGCCCATTTTATGTTATCACCAGATTCGCGACTGGAAGCCCACCGATTCAAAGCAGGCAAAAGATTATATAGTGCCTGTAGCTGCTTTTGAAGCACAGCTAAAAATGCTGGCAGACAGTGGTTATCATACTGTTTCAGCCGACCAGTTGTACGATTACCTGGCCTACGGTACAGCGTTGCCGGCAAGGCCCATCATGCTTACTTTTGATGATACCGATCTTCCGCAGTTCACCATTGCCAAACCTGTAATGGAAAAATATGGCTTTAAAGGCATGTTTTTTATTATGACGGTATCGCTGGGCCGTCCCAACTATATGAGCCGGGAGCAGGTAAAGCAACTGGCAGACGCCGGCAATGAAATAGGCTCACATACCTGGGATCATAAAAATATCAAGAAGTTTACAGACGCCGACTGGGCCATCCAGATAGACAAACCCACCAAAACACTGGAAACCATCACCGGCAAGCCGGTTAAGTATTTTGCTTTTCCTTTTGGTTTGTGGAATGAAGCCGCCATACCAAACCTGAAACAGCATGGATTCCGTGCGGCATTTCAACTTTCTGCCAAACGCGATGGACAGGATCCGCTCTATACCATACGGCGTATTATAGTACCGGGTGGATGGACACCCGCTAACCTGCGCTCCTGGATAAGTCACAGTTTTTAGTACTTATCATCATCCAGCCAATAACAACTAAAACTAACAAAATTAATCTCTTATGTATTTGCGTAGTGATATTTTAAAATCCAGTGTGCATAAAAAAAGGCCGCCACGTGGCAGCCTTGAAAATTTGTTTAAATAAAGGGACTATCAGGCTTTTTTAACGTTCACTGCGTTCATTCCTTTCTTTCCTTCCTGCAAATCAAATTCTACTTTGTCGCCTTCAGTTACCTGGTCGATAAGACCACTGGCGTGTACAAAGGTTTCCTTGTTGGAATCATCGTGTTTAATAAAACCGAAGCCTTTTTCACCATTGAAAAACTTTACGGTTCCTTTTGTTTTTGTGCTCATTGTAATTTGTATTGATAATTATAATTAGACGGCAAATATACGTTTGATTTACCAGATAACGCAAAAACACTGTTAAAACGCTGCAGAAAAGGCTTTTAGGCTTATCCAGCACCTATGAATCCGCCGTTTTTCAGCACATTCATTAATTTTTCATTAATAAGCAACCTGCAGTCTTCAAACCCGTGCGCAGGTATCCATGCGTTGATGATGACGATGTAATTATCTGGTTCAAGCTTAGATACGCCAATCCGCGTTGCTGGTTCTTGCAACAGGTTATTTAGTGATGAAACACAATTGGTTATCACCTCTTTGACTTTTTCATAGTCGACACTGTACTTAAATTTCAGTTCAATATCCACCCGTCTTTTCCCCTGCCGGCTAAGGTTCAGGATAATTTCATTGGATAATTTACTATTTGGAACAATGACCGTTTTATTGTCGAAAGTGAGGATAACCGTGTAGAATAACTGGATAGATGAAACCGACCCTTCATGTCCCTGCGTAACAATAGTATCGCCTACTTTATACGGTTTAAGCAGCAGTATAAGTACCCCGCTGGCAAAATTTTGCATGGTGCCTGATAATGCCAGACCTGCCGCCACACTGAAAGCGGCAATAATGGCGGCAAATATGGTCATTTGTATACCCAGCACCTGCATCAGCAACAGGATAAGCAATACCTGCATGGTTACCGCCACCATATTGCCCATAAAAGTCCTGATAGAAGGATTAAAGTTTTTCCTGTCCATCATCCCTTTAAACCACCTGTTGAAAATACGTAACAGCCATTGACCCACCAGCAGGACAATAATGGCAATGATAATTTTGGGCCCAACTGTAATCACCCAATGAAAAGCCTGGTCATAAAATTTCTGTAAATAGGTCATTCCCGTTAATCCCTTTGACTGTAAATATTGTTTTCCTCATCTTCTTCTCCATTCAGTTCGTCTTCGTCGTCCAGCTCTGCACCGGGTGTATCCAAATCTGATCCACTGCGGTCCTGCCGTATACCTTTTTCATTCAGGAAATCTCCTTCGGCGTCTTTTTCATCCAGCGTCATTCTTTTAAAATCATCCGTTTCTGCTGTTGGCAGATGTTCCGCGCTTTGCTTCAGTAATCTTTTTTCTGCGGCACTTACATTACCGCTGTTACCTGCAGCCACTGCATCATCATTTTCGCTGTTCAAATCATCCAGTAAGCCTGCGCCTTCTTCATCTGCCGATGAAATGGTGACGTCTTCCATTTCACGAATACGGGGCGGAGTAACATTCTCCTGCCCGGGAATATCCTTTACTTCCGGCATATCGATTACAATGGTTTCCCCCTGCATCTTTGCCTGGTCCTTTTCAGGATCTTTTATATCGCCTTTTTTGGCCTGGTTATTTTTTTTCATACTGCCTGATTAATAGTTAATAATAACATGTATGGTTTAAAAATGATGCCAGAGAAGTGATCGTCCTGTTTGATGGCTGGCTGCCACGGCAATGCCCCGGCAGCAGCAGTCTGCCAGCCTACTGTATATTATTGATACAAATCAAGTAAGTGAGTAATGCTATTGCGGAGCCTGTTACGTGGAATTATTTCCTCAGCCGGGTACTGGAGGGCAGTTACTGTGGTCAATATTTGCCAGGGCGAAATAGCCCATTGCGTAACAAAGCAGCGGCAGGCACCGATCTGGTCGACCCCCTTTACAATTTTACAGCACGCTTTGGCCTTTCCGTTTCAAAATCTATGCATTCCACTGACGGGATCTATAAAAACTGTTGGCAAACAATTATTTTTGCGTGATTTCGTTGTAAATAACAACAGCGCGTGAACTCAATTTAATGGCTGCTATGAAATGCTGAATTAATTATGGAAAAACCATTTCCCCTTGTAACCGGCCCGTTTTCAGCCGGATTTTTCAATCCCTTTTCGCTTTTACTGAAAAGATCAATTCCGGCATTGCTAGTCACCGCTATCGGTTTCTGCAGTAATGCGCAGGTAGCCGTTAACCAGGAAGATGCGGCCAATGCCGAGGCGCTGTCAAGAAAGTATAAAGATGATGATGTTATCTGTACTTCCTCCCGTCTATCGTTTAGTTTCGACAAGGGCAGGAATGCACTGGGCGAAAAAGTGGTGGTGATACAGGAAGACGCAGAGCTG
>JANPGT010000098.1:0-6935 GCA_031424135.1 Chitinophagaceae bacterium | reverse complement strand
CAGAATTTATTACACCGGTACCGCATATCAGTTTTGTATGGGGCGAAGCCAACTGTGAATTTTTGCGTAAGCGTCACCAGGCCCTTACAACACATCATCTGTTTGAAGGCATGCAGTATGCCGAAGATGCGGAAACCCTGCAGCAATGGATGCCGCTGATAATGAAAGTTCGCAATGAGACGCAGCCATGTGCCGCCACAAAAATGGACCTTGGTACAGACGTAAATTTTGGCTCGCTTACCCGTAAATTATTCCGCTACCTTTTTAACTTGCCCGGTATCACTTTTCGGCTGGCGCACGAAGTAAGAGATCTTAAAAAAGATGCAGAGGGCAAATGGAAAATAGAAGTAAAAAACCTCACCACCGGCAGGAAGAGCGAACTGACAACCCCGTTTATTTTCATTGGTGCAGGCGGCGGCTCTCTGCCCCTGCTGGAGAAATCGGATATCCCGGAAAGCAAGGGTTATGGCGGCTTCCCGGTAAGTGGTCAATGGCTAATTTGTAATAACCCCGGTATTATAGCGCAGCATAATGCAAAAGTATATGGCAAGGCCTCAGTAGGCGCCCCGCCTATGAGTGTGCCCCACCTGGATACAAGAATGATTGATGGAAAAAGATCACTGCTCTTTGGACCCTATGCAGGATTTTCTACCAAGTTTCTAAAGAATGGTTCTTTCTGGGATCTGCCATCGTCCATTAAATTCAGTAATGTAAAACCTATGGTGATGGCTGGTATAAAAAACCTGCCGCTCACCAAATACCTTGTAGAGCAGGTAAGCCAGAGCAATGAAGACAGGATGGAAGCATTGCAGGAATACATGCCCTCTGCCAATGAAAAAGACTGGGTACTGGAAACCGCCGGCCAGCGTGTGCAGGTGATTAAAAAGGACGAAGAAGAAGGCGGTGTACTGGAGTTTGGTACCGAAGTGGTGAGTGCAGCTGATGGATCTATTGCAGCATTATTGGGTGCTTCTCCCGGCGCTTCCACAGCTGTGGCCATTATGCTGGATCTGCTGCAGCGCTGTTTCCCGGAGGAACTGGCTTCGCAGGAATGGCAGCATAAGTTGAAGGAACTCATTCCGTCTTACGGACAATCATTGAAAGAAGATAAGGCGCTTGCGATAGCCACACGCAGAAGAACAAGTGCTGTTTTATTTGGAAAAGAATGGTGAAAATAGTGAGGGCTGATAAGGTGGGACGCGGTTGCTGAACCAGCGACTAAAAAATGTATATTTATGATACAGCTTCCAAACCTTATTGTATGGCGCAAACACGAGACAGGATAGCCGTTGTAGTAGTGCACGGTATGGGCAACCAGTTTCCTATGGATACACTGAACGGATTTGTAGATGCCGTAAAGCCGGAAGCATCTGTTTTATTCAGCAGCCCCAACCGTATTACCGATGAAAGGGAAACCCGCCGCCTGAGTTTCAACAGTGCCCCTTATGATTTTTATGAATACTATTGGGCGCATTATGTAGAAGACCCGGGCTTTACAGCAGTTATAAAATGGGCTTTCAGCCTCATCTTCTTAAAGACGCCATCGGCCCGGCTGCAGCCACATATGAAGTTTGTGCGCTTCTTCATTATTTTCCTGCTGCTGGCCATTACCGGCTTCGCTTTCCTGTTGTATTATTTTTTTAAAGACAGCATTTCAGGTATACTTTCATTCACCCTTTTTGGCACCAGTGTTTTTGTAGTGGTGAAACTGCTGTGGAGCATTGTGTCCTCAACAGTAGTGGGAAAAATCAATGACAGCGTGGGCGATGTAATCAAGTACACCGTCCCATCGCCTGAAAATATTGCTACCCGCGAAAAAATAAGAAAGAACGGCATTGAGTTGCTGAAAAACCTGCACGAAGCAAAAGCAGACAATGGCCAGTTGAAATACAGTAAAATAATTGTGGTAGCGCACAGCCTTGGTACAGTAGTAGCCTATGATATACTTACCAGCCTGTTTGCGCAATACCACCGTAAGTTTGCACCCATTATTCCGGTGCGGGGTGAAGAGCCTGGTAAACACGGGCAACAAATACCCAATGTATTGCAGGATTGCCTTGAAGCACTGAAGCTAAACAGCATACAACCGGATCATACGGATGGAAAATACCAGCAGTACCAGTCTGATCTTTTTGATGAATACCGGGCTTTGTCCAACCAATGGCGGGTCTGCAACTTTATAACAATGGGATCGCCGCTTACACATGCAACCATGATCCTGGCGCCTTCACAATTGAATTTTGAGAAAAAGAAAGGCCAGCGGGAATTTCCTACCTGCCCTCCGCAAATAGATATGGAAGACGAACATTTTGCGTTCCCGGTGAACTTTTCAAAATCGTATGATAAGAAAATAAAAGTAAAATGCCTGCACCATGCCGCACATTTTGCAGCTACACAATGGACCAATATTTACTTTGAAAACGACTGGATTGGTGGAAGTCTGGCGAACGAATTTGGCGCGGGCATTAAAGATATGCAGGTGTTTGCCAGCAGCAAATGGGCAGCTAACATACCGTTGGCCTCACACACAAAATATTGGGATGTTAAACACCAGGAGGCATTGGGTGCGCTGAAAGAAGTGTTTAAAAAGATACATCCCTTTATAAACGAATAGCCGCTGTTTGAAACATCGGGATGAGCAGTGCTGCGCTGCTCAATAGTCTCCTTCCTCCAGCAGGCCCATCTCCTGTAATTTATAGCGGATACCATTGATACCGCGGCCCAGTTGCTTTGCAATGTCTTTAATGGCCGTTCCATCGCTGAAAAGGTGTTGCAAATCATTTTCGTCTTCTGCAGACCATTTTTTGCCGTGGTTGCTGACCCTTGTGCTAAAAGAGCTGCTGCTGGCTGACTTTTTACGTGCTGCTGCTTCATAGCTATTCCAGTCGTCCAATGAGCCCAATTTACTGCTATAGCGTTTTGGCAAAATAGGTTCTACCTTGCTGTTTATCACCTGCAGGCTGGTCAGCGGATTTATTTCAGGCGGAATTCTCAGTAGCTTTTTTGCGCGGGTAACCGCTACGTATAAAATATTTACTTCTTCGCCCAACCGGTTTTTTTCTACCTCGTTAATTTTTTCTGCACCCTGTTGTGCAATATATTTTTGCAATTTTTGTTCAGTGATAAAATCATTCAGTATTGTTACCTCATCGTATTCCATGCCCTTGCAGCGGTGCACGGTGCTGAAAATCATATCGGCTTCTTCTTTGCTGGCAGCGTGGTTGTTTTTTAACTCTTTGATAAGTTCCGGCAGGCGGTTGCCAAACTCTTTCACCACGTCTACAATCATACCCAGGCTTTTGTCTTCGGTCTTGTCAATATAATCCTGTAGCTCCTTCATGTCTTTCATTTCCGCAATCAAACGGTCTTTTATTTTGTCTGTCTTGCCGTTGTGCAGGTTCAGTATATCGTAGAGCGATGCGCCTTCGTCGGCAAACGTATAGCTGTTGATATTGCCTTCGAAATATATTTTCTTTACCTGGCCGTGCTGCCATTGCGTAATGGCGTTCAGCAGTAAACCGAGATTGGTTCGGCCCAGGGTGGCTTTTGTAATATTGCCTGATGGGTGATGGCCCGCGCCAATAATTTTTACAGCCGGCGTTTCCTGCAGGTTTTTTTTCCAGCCCAGTATTTTATTGGCAATAAGGGCTATCTCGTCGTTAAACCGGAAACTGTTGCTGAGGTGGTATACCGGGAAGTCTACCTGCTGCAGGCTGTTGATGGCGTACCTCCATCCATAGATCTGCTGTTGCGCATCGCCTACAATAATTTTTACGGCGTTTTGCTGCAGGAATACTTCCAGCATGGCGGCACTGGCGTCCTGGCCTTCATCAAACAAAATATAATCGAAGTTCAGCACGGGCTGGCTCAGCTGAAATTTTTTCAGGTAAAAGTCGTGGGTAACTGCAATTTCCGCTTTGTCCATTTTTGCAAGCGCAGAACGGGTAAAGCCTTCTATTACTGAGTAGAAATTTTTTACGAAGACCCGGGCCTTTGCATCGGTAATGGTGTTTACGTAATCCAGCTCCTGCACTTTGCCTGCCCTGCTGTTGCAAAAGAAACTGATGAATTTATTAACGTGGCTGGCAATGATAAAATCAGCATGGCGGTCGCCGGTAACAATGCCCAGCAGTTGGCACCATTCGTAGCTGTTATAGCCCGCCACCACTTTATAATTACTGCGTTTTACAATATGATCAAATGCCAGCGAGTGGGCGGTTTCTACTTTTACATGGGTGCAGCCGGCGGCGGCAAATTTTTCTATGGCTTCTGTTTTTACCGTTTTATTGAATGCGAGGTATAAAATTTTAGCGTCGGCCGGCCTGCTTTTGGCGTAAGCAATCAGCGTGGTGGTTTTACCGCTGCCTGCCACGGCGTTGATAACAAGATTGCCGTCGGTTTGTAAAATAGCCTGTTGTTCCGGGGTAAGCTGCATGCGGTAAAATTCCGGAATTTTCTATTGTCTAAACTAAGATTTTTAGGATTACACTGATTTACAGGATGCTTTTGCTGCGGATTTTGGCGGTCTGCTTATAATCGCCGGCAAGCGGACTTAATCCTACCCGCCCCGTTGAGGTTTTAATTGGGGTGTGGAATGGGTTCGTTCAATGTTAATATCAGCCCTGCCTGTGCGCTCAGGCCAAGAACAGAAAAGATTCTATACCGCGTCTTTCAAAGCTGCTACGGATTTTTTATCGTTGCCAACAAAAATTTTATTGTTGAGAATGGTAACAGGCCGTTTCAGGAAAGTATATTCTTCCAGGATATAATTTCGGTAATCTTTTTCTGTGAGGGTTTTGTCTTTTAGTCCCAGCTCCTTGTATTTAAGCGCCCTTCTGCTGAACAGCGCCTCGTAGGTGCCGGCTAATTTTTTCATCTCCTCCAGTTGCGCAGGAGTGATTTTGTCTGTTTTGATATCCTGCAGTTCAATTCCTTTTTTATCAACACCGGTTTCTTTTATAATAGCGGCGCAGGTACTGCAGGTAGCCAGGTGGTACATTTTTTTCATGAATAAAAAAAGTATTTCAAAATTATATAAACCCGCTTCGGCACACGTATTGGCTTTGAAAAATTGAGGAACTATCATCTTATGCAGGAAGAGGGAGCTAAGCCTCCCCTTCAGGGGCTGCCCGTGCCGGTACGGACGGGGGGCGGGGGGTATTGCTTTTCTCCCATTCTTTTGTCTGGTGATTGAACTGTTTGATGATTTTAGCGGGATTGCCTGCGGCGATGCTATAGTCCGGTACGTCTTTGGTGACCACGCTGCCTGCGGCCACTACCGAATATTTGCCAATGCTGACGCCGGCGGTAATAACGCTGTTGGCACCAATCCAGCTGGCTTCTCCAATGCTGATCAGGGCGTTGGTACAAGGTTGGTAGCGAAAGGGTGTAGTAATATCACTGATGCCATGGTTGAGCCCGCTCATCACCACATTTTGCGCAGTCATTACGTGGTTGCCAATATTTACAGGTCCTATAATAACATTCATAGCACCAATAAAAACACCATTGCCCATAGTTACTGCTCCCATGCCATTGTTGATGAATGTAAAATCCTCGATGGTACAGCTGTCTCCCATTTCAAATACCCTGAACGGAAGGGTATCTATCCGGGCCCGGCTGAAAATGCGTGTGTTTCGGCCTTTTTTATGGTAGAAGGGGTTTACAAAATGCCGCACCCACCAGCGTGGCCTTACGCCGCTGCCCGAAGTGAGGAGCCAAAGGCTGAACTTCTTTAATGAAGGGCTCAATTGTATTTTTTCTGCCAATGACATGTACTGGAAGCAAATTTTGTTCTTGAACGGGCTGAAATGCCTGTTGCTGTACAGGAGTGCGGCGCCAGCGCGAAAGATTCATTCTGGCGGGCAACAAAAGCCAAATAGTATTGCAACCGCCGGCTACCAAAAGCTATACTATCTTATCCAACCCTGATTACTTTTTACCCTGACACCCCTCAGCCCCTTTTCTCTTGCGCCTCTTTTTCTCTTTGTTCTCTTAGCCTCAAACATACAATTAAGCGCCGGAAATGACAAACTATTAAAGTCTGTTAATTAATGGCGCCGCATATCAAATTTTCGTAATTTTCAACCCCATTCTTTTAAAAATTATAAAACAGCTTGTCATGCTCACACGCAGAAGATTTATCCAGCAAAGTTCACTGTTTACCGCCGCTTTAATGATCGACAGATCAGGTCTTTTAAAAATGCACAAAGACCTGGGCATTCAGTTATATACCGTAAGGGATGAAGTGGCCAAAAGCCTGGAGAACGCATTGGCCGGGGTATCTAAAGCCGGTTATACCATGACGGAACTCTACGGATACGATTATAAAAAACGCCAGTTTTTTGGCCGCAGCGTAAAAGAGATGTCGGCCCTGCTGAAAAAAAATCACCTGAGCACACCCAGTGGTCATTACAATATTCTGGATATGATGTTTGATACCAGCTATAACTGGGACAGCTGGAAATACCTGTTGGAAGATGCCAAAATACTGGGCAATAAATATGTAGTGATTCCTTATATGGACGATAAGCACCGTACCCCGGACAATTACAAATTGATGGCAGAGCGGCTGAATAAAGGGGGCGAATTGAGCAAGGCTGCAGGCATCATCACCGGTTACCACAACCATAATTTTGAGTTTCAGCCCATGGGCGATGCTACTGCCTATGATTACCTGTTGAACAATACCGATGCTAAACTGGTAAAATTTGAAATGGACCTGTACTGGTTTGCCAATGCCGGCCAGGACCCTGCAGCATGGATAAAAAAACACCCCGGCCGTTTCCCGATGTGGCATATCAAAGACATGGAAAAATCAGAAGGCGCTGTAAAAGGCCAGACCTGCGAAGTAGGCGCGGGCGTCATTGACTGGAAATCTATTTTTACCCATCAGAAAGAAGCTGGTGTAGATTATGTATTTGTAGAGCAGGAAC
>JANPGT010000097.1:0-3864 GCA_031424135.1 Chitinophagaceae bacterium | reverse complement strand
GAAATTGAAGCCCTGCTGGTAGACGCCCCTGAAGGTAAACAGTACACTTTTACTTCACCCATGCCTGCCAAACCCTATGTAATACTGGTGGTGGGTGTAAATGGCGTAGGTAAAACCACTACCATCGGTAAACTCGCCAATAACTTTCGAAAGGGCGGAAAAAATGTGTTGCTGGGCGCGGCAGATACCTTCAGGGCAGCAGCGGTGGAGCAACTTACTATCTGGAGCGAAAGAGCCGGCGTACCTATTGTAAAGCAGGACATGGGCAGCGATCCTGCTGCTGTAGCATTTGATACCGTGCAAAGTGGGGTGGCCAGGGACAGTGATGTGATTATAATTGATACCGCAGGCCGTTTGCACAACAAGGCGCATTTAATGGATGAGCTGGGTAAAATAAAAAGAGTTATTCAGAAAGTGATTCCCGATGCACCACATGAAGTAATGCTGGTGCTGGATGGATCTACTGGCCAAAACGCACTTGAGCAGGCCAAACATTTTACTGCCGCTACCGATGTTACCGCGCTTACCATTACCAAACTGGATGGAACCGCCAAGGGTGGCGTGGTACTGGCCATTGCCAACCAGTTTAAAATTCCGGTGAAATTTATTGGTGTAGGCGAGAAGATGGAAGATTTGCTGGTGTTTGACAAGCACGAGTTTGTGGATAGTTTGTTTAGCCTGGAGAAAAAGGGCTAAGAGATTAAAGGAGAAAAGGAGGGATTTTTTCGCACAGGGCTGACAGAGAAAAGCTGCGGGGGTAAAAGAGAAAAAAAAGGATTTTTTCGAGCTTGGTCAACAGAGAAAAGAGATAGGCAGGTATCTATAACAGCGCAATGACTTTCCCGGCTGAACAATGGTTGCTTATTTATAAAAAATGAATATATGCTTTTCCGCTTTGCAAATACCTGCATGTAAAACCGGTACTTGGTTCATAGCTAGCAGCTCATAGCTTTCTTTTTTAGCCATCAACCTTTTTTTCCGCGCTGGAGGCACGAACAATCAATTCTCCATCAAAACTGATTTGTTTTACCGGCCTGGTATTGTCTTCAATATTTTCCAGCAGCATGGCAACAGCTTTTTCTCCCATTGCTTTTATTGGCTGTCGGATGCAGGTAAGCGGTGCATAGAATAAATCAAAACTATCTGTTTCATCAAAGCACAGCAACCCAATATCTGCAGGTACCCTGTAATTGTGCCGGTTAATGTACTTCACTGCATGCATGGCGATTACATTAGAACCGAAAAGCAGCGCATCTGCCGGTTCACTGCTGTTGAGCAGCAGCTGCACCGCTTTTTCAATGTCTTCCTGTAAAGAAGCCTGCTGAACTTCCTGCACGGCATCGGTTGGATAACTGATATTTTTTTCCGCAAGGGCAGCCCGGTAACCCCTGGTACGTTCCGCCAGGTGAAAAAGGGAGGAGGCATAATTAATCATTCCAATGTTTTTATATCCGCGGTCAAGCAGGTGTTGGGTGGCGTCAAATGCGGCTTTAAAATTATCCAGCGCAACGTAACTGGTGTCAATACCCGGGAAATAGCGGTCTATCAGCACAAAGGGAACCTGCTGTTGCTGCAGTGCGGTTATTTGCGGCCCGGCCTCACCGGGAGGTGAAAGAATCAGCCCATCAGCCTGGCGGTTCACCAACGCATCCAGGATCTTCCGGTATTTTTCAGGATTCTCATCCGAGCTCCCAAAGATAACCGTATACCCGTGCCTGTCTGCCTCATCCTCTATATACCGGGCCAACGCAGCCGAAAAGGGATTTGAAATGTCGGCCAATATTAAACCAATGGTGTATGTTTTATTGGTCTTCAGGCTGCGCGCAATCTGGTTGGTGCGGTAATTCATAGAAAGCGCAATCGCCCTTATCTTTTCTGCCACCGTTTTATTAATCCGGCCTTCCTTCTTGTTATTCAGTACATAAGAAACCAGGGCAACAGATACCCCAGCCACTTTGGCGATGTCTTTTAGTGAGACTTTTTTGTTCATATTGGAAATTTCCGATTAATATGTTGCAATTAATTGATTTGTAATATTTAAGGTGGCATCCCGGTGTTGGGGTAACCTAAAAATTAGTTAATAGCGAAGATAATAAAAGATTTGTTTAATCGTTTAAACAAATATGCTTAATTTTGTATCCTGCATGTAAATCTCTAGCATTGCCCGCCCGTACCTGCCGTGGTGCAACATTTGAAAACAGGAGCGATATGTTTACCGCTTTCTGGCCTTTACCAACATTGTGATTGTTTGCCCATTAACATTTTTACCTGCCTGCAGCAGAAATTACCAGCGGCGGGAAGCAGAAGCCAATACCTGATGGATTGCCTGTTATAGAAAAATGGCTTTTGACAGCCATTATTTTAAAACAAAAAAGTGAATATGATTAGTAACAGAAAAATGACTGTAAGAAAACGCATTGCTTTTGCAGCAAGCGACAACAACCGTAAATCCCTGATTGAATGGTCATACTATAACCAGGAGATTTTAAAAGAACATGAATTAATAGCCACCGGTGCTACCGCAGATATACTGGAAGGAACCATCGGCGTGCCTGTAATAAGGCTGCACGATGGTGCCGCCGCTGCCAACCAGCAGCTGTCTGCAATGATGGCGGAACAGAAAATAGACATTTTGCTGTTCTTCTGGGATCCCCTGGAACCCCTGCAATACGAAAACGGGGTGCGTGCATTGCATGATATGGCGGTAACGCGCAACATCATCATTGCCTGCAACCTGGCCACGGCCGATTTTGTACTGGCATCTGAGCTGATGCATAAAGCGCATTCTGTACCTGTACTGCCCGATTTTTTATACCAGTCGAAGCCTGCAGGGTATTTTAATACAGGTGCGGGCAGAAGGGTTGTACTGAAAGTAAATACCATTAATTAAAATCTTATTTGATATGAGTGTATCATTATCTGTGAGCAGACCCCGGGTCTACCGAATAGCAGTAAGTGCTTTTTTCTTTATTGCGGGATTGACTTTTGCTACCTGGGCCAGCCGCATCCCCGATATCAAAACACAGTTGCAGCTGAGCGATGCCCGCCTGGGGGCTGTATTGTTTGCATTACCTGCCGGGCTAATGACCAGCCTGTTGTTTGCAGGCTGGCTGGTAGCGCGTTTTGGCAGCCGTAAAGTGATGATAGCGTCGGCGGTATTGTACCCGGTCTTTCTTGTAACGCTGGGTCTTTCTATGAGTACATGGCAACTGGCAGCCGGACTGTTTCTTTTTGGACTGAGCTCAAACCTGGTAAACATTGCTATGAATACGCAGGCGGTAGATGTAGAAGCCATGTATGGAAGATCTGTGATGGCCTCTTTTCATGGTTTGTGGAGTATTGCAGGATTCACCGGTGCAGCCATAGGTACTTTACTGGTTTCCGCCGGTATTGTTCCATGGGTGCACTTCTTAATTATACTGGCCGCCGCTTTGCTGATGGTAGCGGCTTTCTACAAGTTTACCCTGCCTGCAGATAGTGTAAGTGCCGGCAAGCAGCCATTTTTTGTGAAACCGGATAAGTATATCCTGAACCTGGGCCTGATTGCCTTCTGCAGCATGCTTTGTGAAGGTGCCATGGCCGACTGGAGTGGGGTATATTTCCAGAACATTGTGCATTCACCCAAAGAATGGATAACGCTTGGCTACGTGGCTTTTACGGCGTCTATGGCCACCGGCCGCTTCCTGGGCGATGCGCTGGTGACAAAGCTGGGTATCAAAAAAGTTTTGCAGTTGAGTGCCACACTTATTTCTGCCGGTTTATTCGTTTCCATATTATTTCCTTACATGGCTACCGCCGTGATTGGCTTCCTGATGGTAGGACTGGGTGTTTCTTCCGTAGTGCCTTTGATTTATAGCCTGGCGG
>JANPGT010000096.1:0-1835 GCA_031424135.1 Chitinophagaceae bacterium | reverse complement strand
GTTACCTGAAAGATAAAGCGTTCCATCGTCTCCTGCTGCTATCCCTTCAAACCATAGACCTTCGTCATAAGTCTTCACGACCCGCGATGTTACTGGATCAAATGGAAGGTTGTCAGCTTTGGGAAGTGCAAGGACTTTGAGCCCGAGGGGAACTGCGATGGCGACAATTCCCGATGCGATGACAATAATTACCGGCAGCGCCCATGCACGCAGCGTTTTCAATTGAACCGCATTTACCACCATCGGGATCGAGGAAGCAAAGGCAATGCAGGAGGCAAAGAATACCAGGATGGGAACCAGCATACCTGCAAGCGTCGCAATGAAGGCGAGCCAGTGGCCTGCAGCCTGCGCGATTCGCCGCAGGCCTTGGTTAGGGAAGGCGGAGGCCAGCGGCTTCAGCAGAGCAGGACGAAAACTGACAATGATTGCTGCGAGCAGTGAGCACAGGCTAATCAGCCACTGAAATGCAATAATTATCAGGTTCATAGCTCAACCCTCCTTCTCATCCTTCTGATTGTATGAATATTTTTATTTAACTCCGGTGCCGGCACAGAGGATTGTGCAAGGACTTTTACTGAAAATGTATGCATGCTTCTTACTTATTTTTTTCGAAGGTAGAAGCAGCCCCAGCTGAATTTCTTAACAAAAGATAAGAATTCATTAGGTTGGCATCGATCAAAACTTAATCAATGTTTTTAGTGGTTGAAACCAGTACCCGTTTTCTAATACGTGAAAGCGACACGGGTGTTATACCGATAAATTGTGCAATGTATTGCACGGGAATACGGTTTATAATGTCATTGCCGCTTTCGAGGAGATCGCGATACCTTTCTTCAGGCGTTTTTACAATAAACGATTTTAACCGGTCCTCGAAAAGTATATTAAACCTTTCCGATATTAAGCGCCCGAAACGCTCTATTTTACAGGATAACAAAGGATGGTTTGACATGGCCAGCATGTTTTCCCGGGAAATACTAACAAAAACCGTTTCTTCCAATGTTTTGATATCATACAGGCTGGGTTCAGCGGTGAGGTAACTTTTTATAGCAGTTACAAAGTTGTTCTCGAAACAAAAATATCCCGTGACGTCTTTTCCGTCCACATTGTTACAAAAACGCACTGCACCATTGATGATAAAGCCCAGGTCTTTGCAGGTTTTACCGGCCTCTGCAAAACATTCATTTTTTTTAAGCTTTTTGATTTTTAAAAAGCCCATGAAAACATACCATTCCTCCTCATCAAAGGAAATTAAATTTTTAATATTTTCCCTATATAGTGAAAAAACGCTCGCGCTGTCCCTTACGTCGGCCTTAGTCTGCATATTATAATTACGATGTCTTAGGGTAATAAAATGAATTCCATTTTTTTAATTTGCTGTGTAATATGAACAGCTATTGCTTCACCCATAAAATTGTTTGCTATCAAATCCATCTGGAGAACATAAAATGAAACATTTATCAAGCCCTTACAATACGGGGTACAACAAATAGTCCACAAAAGAGATGATGACGATAATCGGTTTAATCATCCATGGGCAATCTTTTAAAAAAACTGATTTTAAGGCCCAAAGGGTCTATCCAGGCAGCAAAAATACAATGACCAGCATTATATTTTAGCTGCTGTGTCCAGGAGTTTGCTTTGTCATCCCAGCCATTACCTTACCCATTATCCTGGTCTTTCCCCAACGGGGAACGGTGCGCAGCGCAAAGACCAATAGTTTTCTGAGCCGGCCAGGCAATACGGTGGTGCGCCGCCCCAATGCCCGGAGAATGGGAACACCCACTTCAGATGGCAGCAGAGACATGGACATTGTCATATTGGCCCGGCGGGCAAAT
>JANPGT010000095.1:0-11681 GCA_031424135.1 Chitinophagaceae bacterium | reverse complement strand
CAGCCATCGTATGTTTTGGCTTGAGGAAGATAGAGCGGGTTTTCTCCTTCGATGCTCCGGCTGCTCATATCGTTGCCAATGGTATAACCAATGATCTTTCCTGATGAAGTAATCACCAACACCAGTTCTGGTTCAGGTACATCCCAGCTGCTGTCTTTCCTTATTCTTACTTTGCCACTGGGCCCGATGACCCTCGCAGGCGTTGATTTAAAAAAGAGTTCGGGCCTGTCTGCATCATATACTTTATCGTAAAACGTGGCCCCGCCGCTTTCCTTGCTCTCTTCCATACGCGCCACTTTACTGCGCAGATAAGTAACACCGGCAGCCCATACTTCCTGGGTACCGATGGGGGCTGCAAATTCTTTCTCCTGCAGCCATTCAAGATCGCCCGCCACCGGTAGCTGGTAGATTTCCTTCTGCAACTGTGCCCACAAATCGTCCCTGTTGATGAGCACATCCCAATCGGTTTCTGCGGAGATAAAACAATCCCCTTTGTATTCAATAATAATCTCTGCTTTGGTTTTGTAGATTTTCATTACAATTTGTTTTAGGCAAGTTACTCCAAACCTAACCAATCAGCCTCACTCAACAATCCTGACCTGTTGGTTTTTTCTTTTAGTATACGTCAGTAACAGTCCTGTTAAAAAAATGCTCAGCGTACCTACTACAATAATCATGTTTTTATGCAGCGGACTTCTCAAAAATGCATATTTGTCCGGCAGCAAGCTGGAAAAACTCATCCACAGGATAACTACAATCCCGGTAATCACCGCAGTATATGCTTCCTGGTTTTTTGTGCGCCGGCTGATAAAGCCAAGGAGGAAAAGCCCCAGCATCCCGCCTGCGAAAATGCCCGACAGCTCCCACCAGGTATCCAGCACACTTTTGCTGCCGATCATGGCCAGGCCGGTACCTAAACCGGCAATGCCAAACACAACAGTTGCCAGGTACAGTATGCGCAGGTAACCTTTTTCTGTTAACGGCCTGAAATATTTTTTTACAATATCTTCTGTGAACACAGTAGCGGAGGCATTCATACCCGAACTGATGGTGCTCATGGCTGCGGACAGAATCGCTGATACAATCAGCCCCAGCAGGCCGGTGGGTATTTTCGTGACCATGAAATGCGGCAAAACTTTGTCGCCGTAGTCTGCCGGCTGCAATTGCGCTGCCCCAGCGCTAATGGCCGGCGCAGCAGCACCACTCCCCAGGCGTTCTGCCGCTGCCGTTAGTTTTACAGGTTCAATCATGGCAGGGTTTACCTGGTAATAGGCAAACAGCGCGGTACCTATAATAAAAAAAAGTAGTGACGCAGGCACATAGATGGCCACGCACAACCATACTGATTTGGCAGCCTGCTTTTCAGAACCGGCCGTATGGTAACGCTGTATATAATTCTGATCCATGCCAAAATTGTTCAGGTTGATAAAGAAACCATAAAACAATACCATCCAGAAAGTAGATTGGGTAAAATCAACCGCCGTACTGCCAAGGCTGAATTTATTGCTGGCAGCCGCAATCTGCACTACCTGCTTCACCCCACCCGGCATTTCTTTAATTATCAGCCAAAGTATCAAAATGGCACCCAATGTTTTTATGATGCCCTGCACTACTTCTGTCCATATCACTGCTTCCATACCGCCCATCACGGTATACAATATGATGCAGATGCCCATCACCAGCATAATGGAAGCCATTGAAAAACCTGTCAATGCCTGCAGGCTAAGTGCCATGCCAAAAAAAACAGAACCCATTCGTGCAAACTGGGTCAACAAAAAGCAAATGACTGCGTAGGTCCTGGCCCAGGCACCAAAACGTTTCTCAAGATGTGTATAGGCAGATACTTCGCCGGTGTGCCGGTAAAAAGGCACAAAATATTTTGATGCTACCCAGGCTGCCAATGGCATAGAGAGACTGAATACAAAAGCGTTCCAGTTACCCCCGAATGATTTACCCGGCACGCCCAGGAAAGTATTGCTGCTTAAAAAAGTAGCATAAATAGAAAGACCGATGGCCCAGCCGGGAATTTTGCCAGACGCAATGGTAAACTGTTGTGCGTTTTTATTTTTCCCTGAAAAATAAACGCCTATCAATACCATGGCCAGCAGGTAAAGAATAATAATGGCAATGTCTAAAACAGGCAGGTTGTTCATCAATCGTTGAAGGGAATTTAATCATCCGATGGTTTGGTGACCGTACTCACAAAGCCTGGCCATTTTTCATTGACAATCAGTTTCCCTTTCAGTTTTGAAGGATCGATCATCACATATTTAATTCTTTCTCTTCTCCAGGTATACACAATATGCACCATACCGTCTTTGGACTGTATTACTGAAGGATAGGAATACTGACTGATGGGCGAATCTTCCAATATCACTGCTGCATACCATTTCTTTCCATCTTTGGAGATGGCCACATTCAGCGGCGTACGCGGCCCCTTGCCGTTGGGCAATGCGGAATCTGGTTTTACATGATTGTACACCAGCAACTGCCTGCCGTCTTTCAGCGTCACCGCATCGGTACCTGAATTATTATTGGGCAATGCGGAAGCCTGCATCGGCGTCCAGGTTTTACCGCCATCGCTGCTCCATGATTCATTAATGGTTCGGTTTTTACTGCGGCACATTACCTGCAGCCTGCCATCTGCATACTGAAGTATACTGGGCTGAATAGCTGACACTTTTATTCCATCGTTCAAATCAGCTGACTTCGTCCATGTTTTACCGGCATCGCTGGTATACTCAAAATGTACTTTCCAGCCATTTTTTTCTGTGCTGGAGGGGCAAACTAATACACCGTTTAACAGCACGGGCTTGTTTTTAATAGGGCCCAGGTAACCATCTGGCAATGCTTCGCGCGGGCTCCAGGTATGTCCATTGTCTTTTGAACGCATCATCCAGCCCGTCCAGCCGGCTACATTGGGGCCGATCTTGTAAAACAAGAGCAATTCGCCGCCCGGTACCTGGTACAACACAGGGTTATAACAGGGATATCTTAAAGTATCATTCATTACACCATCCGCTGCTTTCGCAGGTGCTGTCCATTGATTATTTACCCGATGACTTGTCCAGATACAAACATCTTTATTCCCTTCTTTTGTACCACCAAACCAGGCAGCTATTAAACCTTCCGGTGTTTCGGCAATGGTGCTGGCATGGCTCTCCGGAAAAACTGCCTGTTCAAAAATAAATTCATCTGCCAACACCCCTTTTTTCCATTTACCCTGCGCGAGTATACCGGTGCCTGTTAACAGGAAAATACCCATACTGAATATCTTTACAAAATTGCCTCTCATTGCTTATTATTTTTATTTTTTTCTGATTCCTTCTGTGCCTTCAACTTATCTATATAATTTTTAAACAACTGCCGCCAGTTACGGCCATTGTTGCCAAGATATTGTTCGCATTTGGTTTTATATATCTCAAAGATAGCGGAGACTTCTTTCATACTTTTATAGTCGATAGCCTGTTCCCTGGCCTGCCGCAGGTTTTTAAGAATTTCAGCTTCCTCCTTTGCGGTAAGATCAGGCACAATGGCCTGATAACCCTTTAGTGTAAACGCAACTTTGCCTACGCTATACTTGTCCAGGATGGCAGCCACCTGCGCGGTATCCAGGCTTGCTGTTAATGCTTTCATCAGGCTATCGTGTATTGCTGAAGGTTGGGTAGAGCAAACGATGATTTGCCTGTCCAGCTCGCTTAGTTTATTGCCGGTAGTCGGGTTGATGCCCGCGGGTACCAGGGTAAAAGGGTGGCCATTGTGCCAGTCGCGCACTGACAACAGGTGTTTCAAAATGGCTCCCTGTACTTTTGCTGATTTTGCTGTATCAGCCAGTTGCAGCGAAGCCGTCCACTCCATTGCTTTTTTCTTCAAATCCGCATCGGGCTGTGCATCTACCTGTTGCGCAATAGCAGGATGCAGCATGCACCCGGCGGCTGCCATCATTACAGTAAAAATTATTTTTCTCAGATTCATACTGACCATAATTCTTTACAATATTTCATTTCACAGCAGCAAGAAAACGGTACTGCCCGCTACCTGCCTTTATTACTGCAACGCCGTTTTCCCATTTTGTTATTACCAATCCTGCCGCCCCGGATATTGTTTTGCCGGATTCGCTGACAGCAGCTGCTGACTTTGCCGGTATATGTATAGCGGCAGAAGCATTGGCGGGTATAGTAATATCCCACACAATTGTATCACCCTGTATCTTCCAATGACTGGCAATTTTTCCATAGGGTGATTCATAACCAGCATCTGCTTCTTTCAGCCCCGCGTCAAAAGAGGGCCGCATCATTATCTCCCTAAAAGCCGGCGCCGCATCATTGCTTTTAATTCCGGCAATGTCTTCGAACAGCCAGATCAGCAGATCGCCCAGCAGCATAATATGGTTTTGAGAATTCATCTGCGGGTTGGCCGTATTGCCATTCCATAGTTCCCAGATAGTAGTAGCGCCCTGGCCAACCATATAGCCCCAGCTGGGATAGGTTGTATTAGATGCCAGCGCCACTGCGGCCGCCGCCTGGTGATTATCTGTAAGGCCCCGCATCAGCCACTGCGTACCAATTACCCCGGTGCTGATATGCATATTGTCTGCTTTCAGTTTTTGGTAAATGCTGTTGAACACCAACTCACCCTTTCCCTCCGGCACCATACCAAAATAGAGAGGCAGTAAATTAGCTGTAATGGTATTGTTATCGTATTGATTCAGTGAATTATTAAAGAATTTTTTATTGAAAGCGCTCAGGATATTTTTAGCCAAATCATCAAATAATTTTACATCAGCGCTTTGTTTACTGATGAGGGCAAATTTTTTCATTACCTGCAGTAGGCGGTAATAATAGGCGGTGGCCAATAGTTCTCCCCTGGTAGTACGGGTACTGTCGCGCGAGCGAATCAGTTCCGGGCTTTCCGGTGGTACGCACCAATCGCCATACTTGTCTTTGGTAACGATGAAATCTTTCATGTACCTATCTTTCATATACCCCATCCACTTTTTCATAGAAGCGTAATGCCGGATAATGGATTGCTCATCTCCAAACTGGCGGTGCAGCATGTCCGCTACCAGAATATAAGTAGCGGGCCAGGTCACATTATCGCTGTAATAATTCCAGAAAGCCGGCGCTACATCAGGAATGGACCCCGCGGCTGTTTGCGATTCCTCTATATCGTTCAACCATTTTGAATATAACGCGGCATTATTGAACAAGAAACTCTCCCCGCCTGCTCCGGTGGCCCTGTCACCCAGCCAGGGCTGCCGCTCGTTGCGCTGCGGACAATCTACCGGCATGCCTTTGTAATTGGAAGCTATCCCCCACCAGGCATTATTTACAATAGCATTAATAGTAGTATCAGCACATCTGAAGTAACCTGTATTTGTCAAATCATCATAAATCATTTGTCCTTCAAAATCTTTGATGGATGGAATACCGGGGTAGCCGCTGACCTCAACATAGCGAAATCCATGATAAACAAAACTGGGGTGCCAGCGCTCTTCCCCATCTCCCTTCAAGGTATAGCTGTCTGTTGACCGGGCATCGCGCAGGTTGGCTGTATACAGGTTGCCGTCGGGCCGCAGGCTTTCCGCAAAACGCAGCACTACTTTATCAGCTTCTTTTCCTTTTACCCGCAGCTGCAACCAACCGGCAAAATTCTGTCCCATGTCCAGTATGTATTTGCCCTCATTTATTTTAGTGACAGAAAGTGGTTGCACGGTTTTCATCAGCTTCATGGGTTCACTCATCTGTGCCTTCAAACGTCCCGGCGGTGCCTGCACCAACGCGGGCTTCAACCATTGTGCATCATTAAACCCCGCACTGTTCCATCCGGTAAATTCTTTGCGCGCATCGTATTCCTCCCCGTCATATTCATTATTGGTTCTTATGGGGCCATCGGCATTCAGCTTCCAGCTATCGTCGCTGACAATTGTTTTCACCGTACCGTCTGCGTACACTATTTCCAGTTGCAGCAACAGTTTCGGAAAACCAAAATTGTTTATTTTTTTGGGTTTGTATGCCTGCCGCATGGTGAAGAAACGGCCATTGCCCAACACAGCGGCAATCACATTCTTTCCTTTGCTAATGTTCTCAGTTACATCGTAGGTATTGTACAGCACGGACTTCCGGTAATCTGTAGGAGCAGGCGCCAACACCTGATCACCTATTTTTTTACCATTCAGGTACAGCTCATACAAGCCCAGCCCGGATAGGTATACCGTAGCTTTTTTTACAGCGCTGGCCGACTGAAATGGTTTACGGAAATAGCGGGCGGACAGCCGCGACCATTGCGTTACACTGTCCCAGGGAAAAGGCTTATCATAGCCAATCCATTTTGCTTTCCAGTCATGCGCACGCAGCAAAGCCATGCTCCAGCACGCAGGTTCACTCCAGCCCGAAGCCCCCTTATTGGTAAAAGATTTTAGTTTCCAGTAACAGGCCATGCGGCTCAGCAGTGGTTTACCGTTATATCTGATATGAATAGACGCAGTTGAGCTGACCTTACCTGAATTCCAGATGTCTCCTTCATCGCGCTGCAATTTCTCCCTGCTGGAAGCCACCAGGACCTGGTAAGCAGTTTGCTGCACATTTCTTTCTTCCGATTGCAGCTGCCAGCTCAGCCTGGGTACAGTAACATCGATCCCCACCGGGTTCGCCAGCCACTCGCATTTCAGTGCGGTAACTGCCACCTGCGCTTTCAACGAAAAGCTTGCACAGGTAATAGCAACAATGGTAAATAGAAATATTCTTTTCATTTCATTTAAAACTGCTTTTCAAACTATTTATTCACCAAACTTAAAATACAATACCATTGTCAGCGCCCTGCCCGGGTCTTTATCATAATCATAAAAAATATTTTTCATACCCATGGGGCCGGTTGTTTCGTTCCGCTGTGTTTTGGTACCAATGGCAGCGATGCCCTGCATAAAAGAAATATCACCGCCGGGAAAAATGGGTTCATAATTATGCCATTGATCTGTTTTCCACGCGGGTGTAAACAACCGAAAAAAAAGATCTTCGTTCTCAGTAAATACAGTAAAGGGCTGAGCGCTGCTGATAAATTTGCACCAGTACATATTTGAATGATAGCCCTTAAACTCCGGGTATTGCCAGGTTTCCCCAGTTTCAGTATTGTTGTAGGTTTTATTCCAGATACCCAGCAGGTTGCCCTTGATCCTATTTTTCCAAACGCGGTAGGGTCCATTGCCCATATATTGAACGCCTTTTATAGCTGCCTCCGGAAAAGAAAAATTCACTCCCACCATATCCGTGAAATAAGCCTCCGGAAAATAGTGCACTTCCATTTTAAGCAGGCCGCTGGCGTAGACGGTCCACTGCAGTGTATTATATGCATTCTTCTTATCGTATGCGGAGGAGACAACAATGGAATCAGCAGTGCTCTTTACGGTAAATGAACTGAAATTATTTTCGCCTTCCTGTACTACCGGTCCCTTGCTGAGCGGTATCAGCTCTTTGCCCTGCTTAACTTCCGCCAGCAGCCCATTTTTTTTATTGAAGCGGTAATGAGTGCCCGCTGCGCTGATTGCATAAGCGGTATCAGACTCTGTAAAAACAAGTGCGGTATTCCCTGTCTTGTGAATCATTTGACCGGCAACCACTACTGGCATTACTATGGGGAAACTGATGTTGGTAATCGTATGACCATATTTGTCAGTCACAGAAAGATACAGCACATCATACTCCTTCCAGTTGACGGGCAATGGTAGTTGCAATACGCCTTTTTCATTTGGTTTGATGCCTGGTCCGGTAACTGTGCCTGTTTTTTCTGTACCATCATTCAACCGTTTCAGCTTCCATGAAAACTTACATTGTTTGAGATTGCTGTAATGATACCTGTTTTCCAGGTTGAACTTTCCGTCAAAACCTGCTGTAATTTCTTTACGCTCTATATATACAGGACTCCATATTTCCTTAATGGCATAGTAACTGGCTTCCTTTTCGTGGTACGGTCCCACTATGCCATCTGCCCCATGATTACCATCGGTATCTATTGAATCATGGCGGTCTGTTCTTACCACGCCTTCGTCTGCAAAATCCCAGAGAAAGCCGCCTGCACTGCGCGGGTTACTCCACATTTTCTCCCAGTAATCTTCCAGTCCTGCACCATTGCCTCCGTCGTACAGGCCATGCAGGAACTCGGTAGGCATTATTATTTCATGCCCGTGCTCATAGTTCCCTATTCCATAATTGTATTCGCGGTAGTGCTGGCTTTCAATACCGCCAAACAATTGCCAGGGATGCACTACCGGCCGCCGCTGAATGTCATATTCAGTAAACAGCTGATCCAGTTCCCGGTTATGACCGCCTTCGTTGCCATTGCTCCATAGCACAATGGAAGGATGGTTGACATCATGCTCCAGCATTTCCTTCAGCAGCACACTACCCGTCTTTGTATCATAGTTGCCATGCCAGCCTGCCAGCTCATCCATTACAAAAAGCCCCAGCGAATCGCAGGCGTCCAGGAAATGATCATCCGGCGGATAATGGCTCATGCGCACCGCATTCATGTTCATGTCTTTCATCAGCAGCACATCATTAATACTTATTTGCCTGCTGGTGGTGCGGCCACTGCTGGGCCAGAACGAATGGCGGTTCACGCCTTTCATTTTCACCTTAACACCATTTATATAAATACCATCCCTTTGTTTTACCGCTACAGTGCGAAATCCAAATTTTTGTGTAACTGTATGCACAATCTTCCCTTTGTTGCGAACCATGAATACAGCTTTGTATAAATGGGGAAACTCTGCGCTCCACTGTTTTGGATCCTGAAATTTTTTATTAATTAAAAAAGAATCCCAACCACCACCGGGATTTATATTACCAGCCGATGCATTTGAATACATGCTGCCATCAGGATTATAAATGGTTACAAAAACCTGATGGAGCGGATCCCCTGCAGTTTTTACAACCGCTGTAAAGTCTCCGTCAGCTTCTGCATCAATAGCAATATTTTCAATATGTGTCTCCGGCAGTGCTTCCAGGTACACCGGGCGGAAGATACCTCCGAACAACCAGAAATCTGCTTTACGCTCCGCAGCGTTGACAGATGCATTGGCCGAATGTTTGGCCACCATTACTTCCAGCAAATTACTTTCACCATATTTCAGCAATTTTGTAATGTCATATTTGAAAGCATAAAAAGCACCCTGGTGTATCTCTCCGGCAGATACACCATTGATCTTTACTTCTGTATCCGTCATCGATCCTTCGAAAACAATCTTAATTACTTTGCTTTTCCATGCTGCGGGTACGCTGAATGAATATTTGTACAAGCCCTTTTCTTTTCCTCTTGTACTGTCTTTTGAGAATCCATAGTCGTATTTGCCAAAACCCTGCAACTCCCAGCAGGAAGGTACGGGTATAGTGGTCCATACACCGCTGTTCATCCCGGCAGTACAAAAGAAATCCCATTTCACGATGTTATCGTTGCCGGTTCCCGAGAGATACATTTTTTCTGTCTGCTGCGCATAGGAAGAAATCAATGTAGTCAAAAGCATACAGAGCAGGAGTACATTATGTTTCACTGCTTTTCTCATAATTTTCCCAATAGCTTTTCCATTTTTACGGAGGCAGCCAGTTTCCTGCCATCGGCCCAGATACTAAATCCTTTGCCCTTTTTGTATCTGGTACCCTTACTGTCCCAGATGATGGTAATTATTTTTCCATGGTACAGCACATTGTCCAGGCAAAACCAATTCCATTTGCCTTCAGGTACCAAAGGATGCACTTCCAGCACATTGTCTGCACGTGGCCTTAAGCCTACCAGGCCGGTGATAATTAGATCATTAAATGTAGAATGGTTATAATAACGGCTGCGCTCCTCTCCCTTCAGCCAGTAACCTGTTTTTTCATCAAGGTATTCACCAATATAGGGACGTCCGCGGTTGTACTGCGACTCCACATAAGTTTGCAGCAGATCAAAATAATTGCTGTCTGCCACATAGTGCTGCTGGTAATTGTTCAGCAGGTTAGCCATTGCCGTAAGCGTCTGCGCTGTTGCAAAAGGCCAAACGGCACCATCCCACTCACATTTGCAGCAACCATGGCTGCGAAATTCAGGATGACTCCTGTCGGCCGTGGTAATACCGAAAGGCGCGCAAAAGGTTTTGCTGTCGATCACAGCTTTCCAGGCTATACTAAAACTGGTATCAGGCATATTAAAATACCAGGGTATAAAACCAATCTCCTCTTTTACATTGGCAAGTGTATCGCCTTTCTCCTTTGCTACCTCAAAAAACGCATGCTGCCTGTTCCAGAGCAATGTTTCTGTTGCCTGCCTGATGCTGTCTGCTTTTAATGAATAGGTTTGAGAAACCGTAGAATTCTGCTTTCCACCGGCAATTACAGCCATCGCCGCCATGGCTTTGGCGTTTCCATACATATAGCCATTGATAGACGGGCGTGGATTTTTTTCTTTTCGCCCCCCGCTGATGGTTTCCTCCATGGCATCCCGCACATCGTACTGCCAGAACAAACCGGTGTTCTGTTTTTTCTCCTGCTCCCAGCCGGCATAGTCGGCTGCCAAATCAGGAAATAACTGCTTTACAAACGCGGCATCTATATTTACCAGGTAACGGTTGTAGACTGCGTCCATATTCCAGCTGCTGTAAAAACGCAATTTCTTGAGGGGTTTTCCTTCGTTACCACGGTACCATATTTTCAGGTTATCATCCATGTATTTTTTATCGTGCAGCCAGCGCGCCTCATAGATGTGATGGCCCAGCGCACTGGCAATCAAATTGTATTTATCTGCGTAGGAGCGCGCCACCAGGAACTCAGTAAATACAAAACCCTGTTCCGTTTTTTTAATGTGTTTCCGAAATGTCCACCAGCGGTAATAAAACATCTCTTCAAAATTCTGCTGCGGGCATTCAAACAATGGTATGTTTTTCTGCATCCAGTACCAGGCACTGTCATTGGGAATAGCCTGTTTAATATTCTCTTCCTCCATTGTATTGAAGTAATCAACATAATGCCTGAAATCAGCCGCCTTCAGTACCTGGCCTTTTTTGCGCGATTGTGAGAAAACAGCAACAGTGCTTATCATACAGAGCAGTAAAACTGGCACCGGTTTCAATACATGCTGGCGTCGGCGGTGACTCATGGTTGTGCAGTGGTTTTCAGGTACTCAATAAAATAAACCGCTTCTTTATCCCTGCCGTCTGCACCGGGTAAATCATAGTCCTGGTCAGTGGGCGTATCTGCATCTGGAAAGCGGCGCGTACTGCCCGTTCTGAAAACAATACGGTTTACGCTGGCTACCGGCGCAAAAAAAATATTATTGCTGGCAGTTGCGCCATTAATGCTGCAGGTATAGAAGCGGGTAGTGGTATTTACTTCCAATTTAATTTTCAGCGTTTCTCCTGCCTTGTATTTTCCCAACGATTTATTGCGGTAACCGGCTTTTGTGTATATGCCGCCAGTGGAATCCAGTATCAGGCGCAGACAGGGACTGCCCTTTGCATCTACCAGTTCTATCTCCAGCAAACCATGATCCTGCTGCCGGGGCGTAACCGCAAATTCCAATACCAGTTTTTTTGATTCCGGGAAAAGTCTTTCCGCCTTTGCATAGTCAAAAGGATCACTGTCGTGCAGCACCAGGCTTTTCCCCTTATCATTTTTCTCTGCCTGCACCCTGCACCAAACCGGACTGAATATATT
>JANPGT010000094.1:0-2374 GCA_031424135.1 Chitinophagaceae bacterium | reverse complement strand
GTACACGGTACCGTATTCAGCAATGCGGTAAGGCAGATCACGGTAGCTTTTCGGTTCGGCCGCATATATTTTATGGTGGTGCGGGCAGTTCATTGATTTCAGGTAATACTTCTCTCCATCCAGCTCCATGGGCGGGTACATGCTGTCTGCATAATAAGGCAGGTGACCGCTGGTGATGTACATGCTTTCTTTTGCAATATGAGGCGTTACTACCCTTTTATAACCACCGGCGCTTTCCGTTTCTTTTGCCAGTTTCTCCAGTTCTTCAATAATGACGGTGCCATTGGGCATCCACATAACCAGGCCCTGACCCACATCATCATCCATGGTATAAATGCCCAGCTCTTTTCCCAGTTTACGGTGGTCCCTTTTCTTAGCTTCTTCCAGCATCAGCAGGTACTCATCCAGCTCTTTCTGTGCAGGAAAAGTTACCCCGTATACGCGGGTGAGCATCTTGTTTTTCTCATCGCCCTTCCAGTAAGCACCTGAAATATTGGTGAGTTTGATGGCTTTGATGGCGCCGGTAGCCGGAATATGTGGTCCGCGGCAGAGATCGGTAAAACCGCCCTGGGTATAGAAAGTAATCTCTCCATCCTTCAGGTTACTCAACAGGTCAAGCTTGTACTCGTCTCCTTTTTCAGTGAAATATTGTACGGCGTCTGGCTTGGAGATTTCTTTACGGATATAGCTGTTGTTCTGTTTTGCCAGTTCCGCCATCTTCACTTCCAGCTTGCGCAGGTCGTCTTCTGTGAGCTGGCGTCCACCAAGGTCCATATCGTAATAATAACCTTTGTCAAGTGGCGGGCCTACCCAGAACTTTACACCGGGGAACATAGTTTCTACAGCCTCCGCCATCAGGTGGGCCGAAGAGTGCCAGAAAGTGGATTTGCCATCGGTATCGTCCCAGGTCAGCAATTTCAGCGAAGCGTCATCATTGATGGAACGGGTGGCATCCCATACCTGGCCATTTACCTGCGCTGCCAATACTTTCCTGGCCAAACCTTCACTGATAGATTTGGCTACCTGTAACGCAGTAATGCCTTTTTCATATTCTCTTACTGCCCCGTCTGGTAATGTAATTTTTATCATCTGTTTTCTTTAAATATTCCTTTGAACCACGGAGCCACAGTGGCACCGGGATACACGGAGACTGTTTGAAAAATCATCAAATACTCCTTCTCATCCAATTTCTTCCTGCTCACCCGCCCTGTGAACCCACTGCGTCTCCGTGGTTCCCTTTTCCGGGACCGCAAATTTAACGAAGTCTTGGCAGATAAAGCTTTTGTTTTCATTGAAATTGCAATGATTATTTTGAGCAATGAAATTGTAATTTGGACGTATGAGAGTTGTCTTTACACTGGCTTTATTTGTTTTTTGCGTACCCATTTTTTCACAGGATCTCACCGGTATCTGGCGGGGGAATTTTATTTCTGCAGATACGAAAATGAATGATGTATTCAACCTGCAGGACCGTTACAAATACGAAGTGCAACTGGATCAGCAGGGCAAGGCTTTTAATGGCATCACCTATTCTTATAAAAGAACAGAATTTTACGGAAAAGCATCTTCCAGCGGCACCATTAACCTGCAGACAGGCAAGGTTATTTTACAGGAGATAAAATTGCTGGAACTGAAAATGGCCAGCGGCGGCTTTGCCTGCTGGATGATTTGTTTCCTGCAGTACACAAAAAATGGCGATGAAGAATTCCTGGAAGGCAAATACAGCAGTTACCGTGAAACCGATTCCAGTTTCTGCGGGCGGGGCACAGTGTTGCTGCGCAAGGTGGTAACCTCCGATTTTTACAAAGAGCCTTTTTTAACTAAACGCGAAAAAGAAAAAAAAGAAGCCATTGCAAAGAAAAATATTCCCGATCCTGTTGTAAAGCCGGGTACGCCGGCTAACATAACGAAGACAGCACCCAAAGCCGTAAAACCTTCGCCGCCGGTGGCTACCAATTCAAAAAACACGGCAACAGCCGCTACAAAAGGCAAACCGATACCTGGCAAAAAGACCGCTGTTGCTAAAACAGCCGAGCCGGCTGGCAAAAAAGAAATGAAAGCTGTAACACTGGCGCCCGAACTTGATACCGATAAAAAGCCGCGCGAAATTAAAATGAAAGAGCCCGCTATGGTGCCATTGGTATTAAGAACCCGCTCCAACGAAGTGGTGCAATCTATTTCAGTCAACAGCAATGACATTACAGTAAATATTTATGATAACGGTACCATAGATCACGATACCGTTTCTGTTTACCTCGATAAGAAACTGGTAATTTCTCACCAGATGCTGACTACATCGGCCATCACCCTGCACCTGAAAATGGATGAAAGCACGGATTATCATGAGCTGGTAATGGTGGCAGATAACCTGGGC
>JANPGT010000093.1:0-3202 GCA_031424135.1 Chitinophagaceae bacterium | reverse complement strand
CTGCCAACGATATGGTGGCAGAAACAGTTTTGCAAAACACATCGGCTGTCTGTGATGGATATGCGCGTCTTTTTAAAACGCTCTGCGATTATGCCGGCTTGCGCAGCGCCATCATCACCGGTTTTGCAAAAGGAGATTTGAGCAGGCAGCTGAAATTTCGTTGCAACCATACCTGGAATGCAGTGTATATTGACAGCGCCTGGCAGTTGCTGGACATTACCTGGGCAAGCGGCTACACCAACTACAGCGGCGATGAGTTTGTAAAACGATTTGATGCTACCTATTTCCTGTCGCCGCCGGAAAACTTTATCAGGGATCATTTTCCCGACGACCTGCGCTGGACGCTGATGGAAAAGCCTCCCCTGCCCGGGGAATTCAACAACGGCCCATACAAAAGTAAATCCTTCACCAAATACAGTATCAGTGCTTATGCACCGGGTAGCGGCATCATAGAAGCTGCGGTGGGCGATACGGTTGAAATTATGCTGGAATCGTTTAACCCGCAGGCCGACAACAGGATGGCGGCAGATACCGTAACGGCTTTTGACAGCGTGCTGCAGCGCATCGTTCCCAGCATTGCCCTGCTGGAACCTATAAGTGCCAGTAAAGACAAAACCCGCCTGCGTTACCAGTATTGTGTTGAAAATACCCATATTCAGTGGCTGCATGTGCTCTACAATCACGATACCATACTACGATACCGCCTGAAGATAAACAAGGAGCGAACCAGCATTAGCGTGGCTGCAGGTTTTGTTAAAGGGCCGGTGCCTATCACTTTTTTTCCCTGATAGGTGATTTGTTTATATATCAGGCAAGCCATGCGGCCATATGCCCGGTTCATTAAAATAAAAAAGAAACATATGATACACAGGCGCAGTAGCTGTATAATTTTCCGCTGAAATAAGCAGCGTTTTAGACCCAATTTGTTTACATTTATCCTTAAATTATTATCTATGTCATTGATTCCAAATAAAAAGAATAAAAAAGACAGTCGCCCCGGTGGTGGTAACCAAACAGGCAAGGCCGGTGCCCAAAACGCCAAGGGAAAAGCCAATACAAAAGCAGTTACCCGCAATACTAAATTAACGGGCGGTTCTCAAAGAGGTTCCTAAAATCCGGGTGGCCGGCAAATAACTGCTGCTGGCTAAAAAATGCTTTCCACGCACAGGGCTGTTGTTTCTGTATGTATGCTAAGTTTCTTGTGGTCATTATCGTCTTTTGCAGGAGGCATTTATTTTTAATTAACCATAACTAAAATCATTGCATTATGTCAGAAGAAACAAAAGCACCTGAAAAAGAAAGCGGCTTTACAGAACAGGTGTCTGAAACCCTGGAAAACATGAAAGAAGAAGCTACCCGCTTGGGTGAGCAATTAAAAGATACCGCAGAAAATGCCTGGGAAAAGGCAAAATCTGTAGATGTTAAAGCCGAACTGCATCACCTGAAAGAAGAAGCCAGCGAAACAATAGATGAGCTGGCCGGTAAGGCAAAAGGTTTGTGGGACAAAATTACCGGTCACGAAACTGCGCCGGAGGAGCCAGGTAAAAAATAAGCTTTACATACTATAAGGGGGTTGCCCGTTTTGCAGAAACCCACCAGTTAAACTTGCAGGAAAAATAAAGCGGTTGCCTCATTACAGGCAGCCGCTTTATTTTTTAAAGGTCCGGTTTACAATTTATAGAAGTCCTATTTGAGCGTTCTTACATAATTGACAACGGCCCAGATATCGTTGGCGTCAGCAATTTTCTTTTTAAAAGAAGGCATGTCTTTCCTCCCTTCAACTGTTTTGTAGAAAAGTGCGCCATCTGTCTGGCCCTGGAAGGCGGCTTTTGTAAAATCGCCACATTCAGTATCCAGCTGGGAGGCTTTTGGTCCGTCTCCTTTTCCTTTTGTGCCATGGCATGATTTACAATGTGTGGCGTACAACTCCTTTCCGGTGGCTATGGAAGCTGCATCGCTTTTAACCGGGTTTGCCTTTGTTTTAGCCGCTTCAGGTACTGGCCAGGGAGGAGTCTGGTAATTCTTCTCTGGTACGAATGCAAAAAATGTAAACGCAGACAAAACTGTCGCCATTACATAGATCTTCTTTTTCATATTTTTTATTGTTTTGTTAGTAAATACTGATGTTTGGTTGTTAACTAAGTACGCCCGGCGCCGGGTGCGGTTCTTCTTTTCTTAAGCGGAAAAGCTCAAATATAATGACGATATAATGACCCCAAACGATGGTTACCAGGATAAGAAAAGTAAACAACATCCATAGCGGAGGATGTGTACTCCACAAAGCCCTTGGTTGTGTTGCTGCTTTATCAGACACCGCATTTCCCCATGGCTGCTGGCTGTCCGCCTCCACATTGCCATAGGTTTCGTTTTCATCCAGCTTTGCAATAATGACAATATTACCTTTTGCATCGCCGGGTAAATTTTTAGGAATTTCTACTGTTGCTTCACCGTTTTCATCGGTCGTACCTTCTCCTACTTTCAATGGAAAGAACGCACGTTTCACAAAAACGCCCACGTTAGTTTTGGCAACGGCTGCACCGGAAGCCGCGTCTGTAAGCCTGACTTTAACACTGAGTACAGAATCTTCTTTCAGGGGCGTAATAACCAGCACTGCCTTTTGAATACTAAGTTCTCCCTCGGCTGTCTCCATTTGTTTGTTACCTGCAAAGATGGCTTTTATATGCAGCTTTCCACCTTTATCCGGTGTTAAAGCCTCCTGTTTAACATTTAGCAACGCCTGGCCGTTACGGTCGGTTAATACGAAACCAAGGTCTTTTGAAGCCGTGTCTGCAACCTGTATAAATTTTACTTTTAACAGGGGCAATTTGATGGAGCTCCCTTTTTGTTTTAACCGCAAGTTGGCCTTAAGATCTATGGTCTTGTCAGATTTTTGAATGCTGATAAAACTTAGTGTGGGTGACAGGGAAATGTCTGCAGCTGCGGGTGGTTGTTTGCCGGCGCTGTCTGTTTGTGCCAAAAGTCCGCCGCTGCAGTGCAATGCTGCCAAAAGTAAAGCGGTAGCCAGCAAGCCTGAAGTGTTTTTGCTGAGGGTGTTTCTGCCTGAATGTTGTTTCATAAAATATTTTTAAGCAATAACAATTTCTTTTTCTTCTACAGGTATAGCCTCTTTATCACCAAATTCAGATACAGGAATTACCGTTACAAACTTTGACATGATGGTAAAAAACAGGAAAAATGTAGC
>JANPGT010000092.1:0-9444 GCA_031424135.1 Chitinophagaceae bacterium | reverse complement strand
CCCCGCCAGCTGCAGCAGGTTGTCTTTACTGAGCCGGGAAGTGTTTGCCTGCCCACCCCAGCTTTTAATACTGTCTGTGGCATTATCAAATTGTACAGTTGTCAGTCGCTTTACGGCCTCTTCTGTCAGGGTAAGCGCATTGGCCGCGGTATGAAACATTAACTGCACCGTATCTTTTTCATTGAGGATGGCCTGGACCGCCATATTGTTATAAGCGGTCAGATGAAAGGGAATAAGAATATCCTTTCCTGAAGACAAGTGCTGCTGCGGGGCTTTACCAGTTTGCGCCCTTATGCATGAAAAAAGCAGCAGGATCGCATTGAAAATTAAAAAAAAACGTCTGCTGGTGAATTTAATCACCGGGCTTTCTAAAATACTTAATCGATACCTTACCATCAGCACCAAGATACAGTGAAAAAACGGAATCAACGCTTTCTGATCCTGCACAGAGGCCACATTTCAGCCAGCATAAAAATATTTTCAAAAAAATACCTCTCCCCGTTTTATACCAATGATTTTTTATCCAGTCTCAGCTGCAACTCTATTGCCCGTTTTTGAATAATCTCATCAAAATCATTGGGATAAGGTGCACCGATATAGCCGGGAAAAATATTTTCCTTTGCGTGCAGGATGCCCTCATAAATGGCCACATGCCTGAAATAATCATTCAATGCCTTGCTTAAATCATCGTCAAACTTGGCCAGGTACCTGTATTTTATAATGATATCCATTATTTCGCGGTGATTTTTCAGGATGATATTTTCTTCTACATACTCTCCTATCTTTTTCTGCAGCGCATTCATCTCACTTCTTTTCTGAAGTATCAGCTTCCAGATAGACCCGTTCTGTTCAAGGCGGGTGAGGATGGGCCAGTAAAAGTTTTTCAGCTTATCTTCTATCAGGCTTCTTTTTCGTTTTTGCCGCTCAATCACAATATCGTACACAGATTTCAGGACATACCCTGTTACGGCAATTAATATAGGCAATACAAAAGTGCCCATGTAATTTGCCTGCTGGCCGGCAGTTTTCTCCTGGCAGAAGCCAATACTGCCGGATAAAAGCAATGCCAGTATGCTGAAAAGCCGTCTTATTTTCATATCTATTGATTAAAATCGTTCATATGTTTTTGATGTCCGGTAATTGACAGGATGCTAAGCATAATTGAATATAAGAAAAAGCAGTCTTATCCGCAACAGCTGAAAGTTGCGGGCGGAGGCGGATTATTGATACAGCATCTTATACCCCATCTGCTTAACGCCCGGGTGTATTTTTTGATTGCTTAGTCCTCAGGTAATCTTCCTTTATTTTCAGCAGGTCAACTTTAGCGCAATCAGCCATTAACTGTTGCACAATATCCAGGGGCATTTGCCCCTCATTCCCAAAATTAATACAGCCTTTTTGGAAACTTGCCCCGGGTAAAAGGGATTGATACTTTGCGTATAGTGTCTTTGAGCCATAGATAGGCATCACGTGCAGCGACATATAATTCTTTACTCCGGCCAACCCATATTTCATCAGTCCTTTGCCTTTATACACAATCATTTCCTTTCCCATCATGGGTTCCACTGCAGCAACCACGGTTTTGTCTTCAGCCAAAACAATTGCATGAATCTGCTTTAAAATGGCCTGCCGATCGGCGGGTTGTGATGCTATATAGTTGTCAATTTCAGGAGCCATACATTTACTATTGAATGCGGTTGAAAAAGCTGCCAATGCTACACTAAAGATGAGTTATTATTCCCCTCACCCGGCATTTCATTTTGCAGTTTATCCTGCAGGGTTTCCAGTGCACGTTTTCTATTCCGGTAGATATTATGTTCCCATCCGCTGGCATACCAGGTGGCTGCAAAAAAAAGGGAAATGCCTGCCAAAATAAATATTGATTTACCGCCACTATACAACCCAAGCACAATGAGAATTGCCACCGGCAGCATGTTCCAGCGGAGCAGGCGTGAAAGCCCTACCTGGTAGCCGGCCACTGCAATGGCGTGCCGGAGATCGCCCAGCAGGGAACGGTCGTATTGCTTGTCTCCATTGATGCGGCGGATGCGGCTGACCAATACATACAATGCACTGCCCAGCATCCAGGCCGCCAGCAGGTACATAAAGATATTGTATTGCGCCTGCCGGGTGTTCGTGAACAATACAAAACTGCCGGTAAAGCCATAGACAATGATGGACAGCAGTTCGCTTACATGACTGATATGGTAACCCTGGCGCTGTTTAGCGAGTATATGGCGGTGCAGGGCAGCTTCATTAATGCCGTATACAGCTTCATTATTTTGGACATCCCAGATTTTTTTCATTTCATCAAATTCCATGGTGCTTACTTTTTTGATTGTGTGATCAAATATTTTTTAATGCGGTTGATTTTAACGCCTACGTTGGATTCTGTAATACCCAATATAGCGGCCATTTCTTTATAGCTGCAATTATCGAGTAACAACAGGGTGACAGAGCGGTCAATAGGGTCGAGCCGTTGAATTTGTTCATACAGCCAGGCCAGCCTTTCATCTGCCTGTGCAGGACGCTCCTGCAAAACATGGGCTACCTGTTCCAATGATGCCGATGGAATATGCTTATGTTCTTTTCTTGACCACCTTACTGCAGTATTGAGTGATACCCTGTACAGCCAGGTGCTTTCCGCACAGGCATGGCGAAAGCCCCGGATAGAATGCCAGACCTGGATACTGATCTCCTGGAACAAATCGTCCTGGTCCATGGCCGTAAACGCATAAGCCCTAACCACCTTAAAAAGCAGGCCCTTATGCCGGGCCAGCCAATCATCGAAAATAGCCTGTTGCTCCTTTGCTGTCACTGGGTGTTGGTTTACTGATTAGTAACAGCAAAGAAAGGATTTCTTACAAAGGGCAGGACAATTATAGCAAAGTTGGTGGTGAAAACGCACTATTGCTGCTGATGGAACGCAGATTATTATGATAATCAGGACAGGATGCAATATGATGCCGCTGCCGGCGCGCCCTATTTTGCCAATTTGCAGGGATACATAGTTCTAACGAAAAAAACACCATCGAAAATGCGGGTCCAGTTGGCCGTATATTTTTTGTGTAATACTTCTACTACGGAGCCATTCATGGCAAACTCAGTGGTGCGTGATGAATTTACTGCATTAAATTTTCTGAAGTCAGTAAACGCATAGTTATATGATTCATTTATCCATTTTTCGAAACTGTTCTCCGGGGGTGTCTCTACCGCGTAGGGTTTGCTGCCCACCATGCCTGTCTCTCCTGCGCAGGAAGTGAAGCCCATCACATAGGTTTTTCTGTCAACATCCGGCTCCTTTGTAAATTCGGTTCCCATCGATACAAGATTATTGAAAATTCTTCTGGAATAATGGCCGCTGTATTTTGATACATGGAAATTCTGGGCCCACACAATTATTTTTTCGTCAGGATATTTTACTGCGCTCAACCATTTCAGGTTATTGGCCATCTGCACATCCCTTTCGTTACGCCCCCTGTCCATGTCTGTGGGCAAATATTTAAATTCCAGCGTCATATGAATAAGGTTCTCCACCACCAGTTTCCAAAAACTGGAAGCAGCTGTACTGTTATCCATCTGGGATTTAATGAATGACAGGTGTACAACGGTTTTGTCAAAAAATGCAGCCGTTTTTGGACGGAACAGGAATTTTGTCATAGAATCTACAGCTGGTAATATTTCTGTACTATAATTACTTTCTTTGACTACCGGCAACTGAAGGCTGCTGCACACAATGTCTAATTGATGAGTGAGGTTTCTATTGGAATAGGCCAGTGCCAGCTGGTTGTCAACACCAGCAATCTGCAGCGGGTGGTTGGTAAGAAAGCTTTGCGGAATAAGTTTTTTAACTAAATACTGGCAGGCATCGCAGTAACTCCACACACCAGTGATATTTGTTTTCAGAAATTTATAGATATCTTCTTCAGTCTTATTCACATTGTCCCAGCCCCTGTTGAGCGCAAAAAAATCGCTTTCAAATGCAAGTACATTAAACCCCTTTTTTTCGTGCAGGTATCTTATCAGTCTTGTTTTGGCAACAAAACTGGCGGCATCACCATGATCCTGCTCACCCAGCATCACCATTGTTGCATTGCCAATGGCATTACCCACCGCTTCCAGGTCGGCATAGGCGGTATCCTCCGGGTCAATTGAATTTACCTGCGCAGTATTTTCAGTAACATAGGTTTTAATATCCGCCTGGCCATGGGTGATAAGCGTATAACAGGCAGCAATAAACAAAAGAAATATTCTTGACATAAAAGGCTGGTTGGATGTTTAAGATAATCTGGAGTTACCGGTACTGTCAACATTAAAGCCGCAACCAATAACCCGCATTGAATATACAGAAAATAGACGTCCCTGCAATTTCGGCAATGCTGCCAGCCCTACCGAAAGCAGCGGTATTACCGCGCCAATGCACAATTAACTTTTTGCGGTTTTCTCAATCTCTTTTAATAGCCCTTATACACATAAAAGCAGGAAACTCATTGAGCTCTTTAAAATGCCTGGGATCGTATTTTTTAAATTCAGCAACGGGTGTGGGTTCCACTAATTTGTCGATGTAAAAACCATTATCGGTTAACGGCGCAATACATTCATGCAATGGTCTCCGGTAACTGTTCACTTCAATAGGTTTGCCAAAGCCGGTCCAGGTGCATTTAACCGGCTCCACGGCAAAATACTGGGTCGACTTAAAATAGTTAAACTCAAAAAACGGATGCTCAATGGAAATGACCATCAGGCCTTTTGGTCTCAACACCCTGTAAAACTCTATGATAGTAGCCGACCAGTCGGGCACATAATGCAGCGCCAACGCACAGAGTACAATATCGAAAGAGTTACTGGCCAGCATGTGCAGGGGCTGGGTGAGATCATGTACAAAGAAATTCCCTGCACCCCTGTTTCTTTCCCTGGCCAATGCCACCATGCGGGGGCTTATATCAAACCCCGTTAGTTCCGCGCCCTGCGCCATCAGTATTTCTGCATATTTACCAGGACCACAAGCCGCGTCAAGGATCGATTTCTCTTTTACCTGGGGCAGCATCGCCAGTGTATTGGGCCGGTCGTAATACGCATTGTGTGGTTTGTGATCAATCAGGGCATTGTAACTTTCTGCCATGGCTTCGTATGCCGCAATAATTTTTTCTTTCATAATTACAATTGACAAAATGGTAAACTATCACAGGTAAAATTAATTTTTCAAATTAACCGGCAAGGGCAGGCTAATACAGTTCTGCCAAGCCTGACAGCACTCAGGCCAAGCCTTTCTTTGCCGCTACTACCGCAAGATTATTTACAAGTTTCCATTCATTATCAGTGTCCAGCACCAAAGAATTATAAGAAACAAAATAATTCGCTGAACTTTCCAAACGGAGTTTGACCATGGCGATGGTTTCGCAGTAGTCAATACTTTCTATCTCCATTGTTCTTGGTAGCCCGCCAAATACGCCGTCTTCTATGTTTGATAAATATTGCTGCCGCTCAATGATAGTAATGCCCGCTGTTCCCATAAATCCGTTACTGGTTACCCTGAAATTGGAATGCAGTACTTTGTTCAGCAACTTTGTATCACTGTTGTCTCCACCTTTTACAAAATCTGTAATTGCCTGAATTATTTTTTCTGCGTTTGTCATAAACCAGTTTTTTTTATTTGTGTTGTTGAAGCGCCCTGCTTTTATTTTATGGCATGTAGCGCTTGCCCACTACCAGTTTATCGCCCGACAGATCTACTTCAAATAAACAGGGAATGCGGCGGGTGCGGCTGCCGATTTTTGCATGGCTGTGCAAAGACATCAGCAGCCTGCCGCTGAATGTACGGAACAGCATACCATGACCGTAATTTGGGGGTGTAATGGGATCCTTCTCCTGTACCCAGGGACCGTCAAGCGTTCCGCTTTGCGAATATGCAACACCTTGTGTGTACACATCGTAGATCCAGCTGGTCCATATCATACCCAGGCGGCCGGTACCGGTGGTAAACAGAAAAGGGCCGTCTGTAACTTTATTGGGTTTATCGTTGCCGTTTTCATCTTTTTCGCGGCTCCAGGGTGCGGCGCTGGCGCGGAATAAGAGTTTGCCTTCACCGATGGAGCCGCTGAGATCTGGTTTCAATTCAATTTTTTCGATAGTCCCATTCCCGTTCTGCAACCATTCGTAGCAGTAGACCATATAGGGTTTGCCGTCTTTGTCAATCCAGAAAGTACCATCCAGTGTAGGCTTATTGGCCGGCAGGTAGATACTGTCTTTCATGGGTGCATAGGGACCGTATGGTGCACTACTTACCAGTACATGGCTGGCGCGGCGTTCAATTGAATTTCCTTTTACGCTGTCAATCTTAACTGCACGGTTAGTGAATGTGGCAAAATAATAATACTTGTTCTTATAATAATGAATCTCTGCCGCCCATATCATGGGCTTGGGCCCCATCCATGAAGCCGGGTCGGTAGCGGTCACTTTATAAGGTCCCTCCCATAACTTCAGATCCCGGCTCTTCCATAGCATGCCCCCGGTGCCGGTCATGTAATAGAGGTGGGTAGCGCTGTCTGTCAGAATAAAGGGATCGCTTAGCCATATTGAATCCAAGGGAATGTTTTTCTTCACTTCGGGCGGGCGCGGCTCCTGTGCTTTTGCGGTAATTGAAAGAAGGCAGGCCGCTAATAAAAAGAGGCAGGTATGTTTCATACTTTCCGTTTGAGTGAGTAAGCTTCAAAGATAGTATGTATGCATCCGTTGTTAGTGTTTTCAAAATAGTATTCAGATTTCCTGCACGTCAGTTGTGGTGAAAACACCAACAATGGCTGTAACATTGGCGTCAGCGGCAGCCATTGCGCCAAGTACTCCACTACCACATATAAACTTGCCGTGTGCAGTACTCATACCCTTAGCAATCCCCGGAAGCCCCTGGCAGCATAATAAGATTCTGCACCGTTGTGGTATACAAAGACAGTAGCATAACGGTAATCCGCAAAGAGCGCACCGCCCAGTTTCCTGATAGCGGCAGATGTTTGTATCCAGCTGGATGTCTTTTGATCGAAATGTCCCAGTTGCTGCAGTTCACGGTATTGCGCTTCCGATAAGAGTTCAATACCCATGTCCGCCACCATGTCTAAGACGCTGTTTTTGGGCTTGTTTTCTTTTCTTGCGTCCAGTGCCTCCCTGTCGTAACAAAAACTGCGGCGGCCTGCAGGGCTCTCTGCTGAACAATCAAAAAAAATGTATTCACCCGTCTTTTTATCATGGGAAATCACATCCGGCTCACCACCCGTTTTTTCCATTTCATGGAGTGACCATAGCTTCCCGGCATTGGCCTGCAGCCTTGACTGTACCTTAGACCATTCCAGCCCTTTATGCCTGTTCATGTTTTTTTCAAACCGGGTTTTTAAAATATTGAGCAGCTCTTCCTGCTCTTTTACTGTTAATTGCTTTTTCATTTTATGCATTTATTGATTCGCCGCAATGATTTTTCTGCCGGCAGGCCTGTACAACCAGGATAAAATAATAAAAATAGTCTGCATCAATGGTCCGATAATTCCTTTTATGCTGCTATCGCCGCTTGCCAAATGTGATATCAATGCCCCTGTCATCACAAAAAACAAACCCGCGTAGGCCCATTCTTTCAACAAGGTAAACCCCGGAATTAATATAGCCATTACTGCCAGTATTTTCCAGGTACCAATAATGTTCAGGAAATACAAAGGATATCCAAGGGGCACCACCAGATCTACCATTTCTTTTGCGTGAAATAACTGCGCCAGTCCACTTCCCAGCATGCCAACAGACAGTAAGCCTGTGCTTACCCAATAGATAATTTTATTAATTATTACCATGGTTGCTATTTTAATTTGTTTACAATATCCTGTAAACGGTCATGCGCCATGCTAATGCCGTGGGCAAACGGCAGCTGCAGCATCTGATCCCTGAGTGTGGCCGACCTGTACACAGCATGTATAGTGAGCCTGCTGCTGTCTTCAGTAAGTGCTTCAAATGCTAAAAATTCCAGCTGCACATCAAAAGGCGCATTCTCCATTTCAAATGTGCGGATGATTTTCTGGTTGGGAACAAACGCATGAATAACGCCATTGGCCCTGAATACCGCATTTCCTTTTGCATCGCTTGTCTCAAACTGGTAAGCGCCATGCTTTCTGTTTTCCAGCTTAATCACTTTTGTGCCCATCCATTGCGCAACAATTTCGGCATCTTCATAGGCCCTGAATAACAAATGCACCGGCAGTTCAAAATCCCGCGTGATTATTATATCCTGCTGGCCGTTACCAGCGCTAACTTTTGTTTTCCGTTCCATAGTGGTTATTTTTTAGTTTTGCCCTTGCGCGCCGGCGCAGGCAGGTATTTTTTCATGATGGTTTCCAATGCATTAAACCTGTCATCCCACATATTGCGGAAAGGCTCAATAAAATCGGCCACTTCTTTCATTTTTTGGGGATTGAGGTGATAGGAAATCTCCCTGCCGTTCTGCTCCTGCTTCAGCAATTCGCATTCAGTAAGTATTTGCAGGTGTTTGGAAACTGTGGGTCGGGCTGTGTCGAAGTTAGCGGCTATGGCGCCGGCCGTCATGGATTGGCTGGCCAAGAGCAGTAGTATGGCCCTTCTTGTGGGGTCGGCAATGGCCTGGAATACGTCCCGTCTTAAATTCATTATGTAGCTATTTGACTACAAATATAAGTGTAGTTATTTAGCTACGCAAAATTTTTTAAGCATTTTTTTAAGGAACCGCAGGACAGCGGATGATGAAACGCAGATATAATGATTAACGGATTTGTCATGAGCCAGTACTCATCTTACCCCATCTTAAAAATCATGCCCATCAGCGTTCCATCTATCTTGACGTTAGTGGTGGGTGAGGTATCCACAATGGGTGCAATCATTTACAGGATATGTTGCTGGTGGAAACCTGCCTGGCGGCAGGCAGGCACCAACAGCGGCGGCTGATGGAACGCAGATTATTATGATTTTCAGGATTTGTAATGCCTAAAATTCCTTTTCCTCTATCATAAAAAATCATAACCACTGCGTTCCATCCCTTCAGTAACACCAACCATTGGTGTCAGGTGCCCAAACCCCCGTTTCACACTCCTACCCGCACAACAAAGTAAGCAAAGTGAATTATTTTGAATTTACTTTGTAATTCAAAGCACTTTTACATATCTTTACTTTAGCAAATAAATACATTTTTATGATCCTGCAGAACAAAAGACTTACAGGCATAATGCTTATAGTAGCAGTGCTGTTACTGATACCTTTGGTAGCAATGCTTTTCACCAATGAAGTACACTGGACCCTGCCTGATTTTATTGCTGCCACGGTGTTGCTGCTGGGTGCAGGCCTGGGCTGTGAGTTTGTACTCAGGAAAGTAAGAAATACCCGCCAAAGGATTATTATCTGCGCAGTTATCCTGGCAGCATTGGCACTCATCTGGGTGGAACT
>JANPGT010000091.1:0-1517 GCA_031424135.1 Chitinophagaceae bacterium | reverse complement strand
GTGCCCGGTCTCATGAATAATCACCACATCATTGGCATAAGAGCTGCCGAAATAAGCGGCTTCTTCAATGATGCCGTCTACCGGACTGCCATGTGCAGAAGGCAGGTAGGCATAGCCCACCACACTGGTGGGAATACTTTTTACCAACCAGATATTGATGTAACAGTTGGGGTTCCAGCGGTTGATGTTTTTTACGTTCTGATCATCGGAGTAGTAACTGCTGCCGCCCATTACGGTATAAGCAGATACATCGCGGGTAATACCATTGGTTGGAATGTTGGCAGGATCCCTTTGCGCCATACAAAACTGGATCTGTGTATTCACGCCATCAGCAGGATCGTAATAGCCGGAATTGGCAAAGGCTTCGTTCAAATGCTGTATGCCCAGGAATACCTGGGCATCGGTAATGTTTTCTGATCCGTTGTTGTGGATGATATGTACTACTACCGGTAAGGTAACAACGCCGTTTGTCCGCTGTGTTTTCTGCTGACCTGAAGCAAGCTGCTGCTGATGTGTTTTCAGCAGTCTTTCCGCCTGTTCATTGATTTGCTGGTATTGGGGGTAGCGCCGGTAAAAATCCTGCATAGCAGCCTGTTGACCGCATGAACTGGACGGCGGGTTTTGCGCCCACGCGCAGGCCCAGGCCAGGCATAGTAACAGCAGCAGGTTAAGGCGGTGCATCATAGCTAAGGATCTGATTCCCGGAAATTGGATTTTGGTAAAGGTAAAAGCTTTATTGTCAGGGCAATACGGGCTATTACCGGGCATTATTAAGTACGCTGCCAGTACCTAAACGGTTGGCGGGGGCATTTAGTGTGAGGGGGAGGGAGAAGCTATGAGCTGTGAGCTATGAGCTGCTGGCAAGCGAATCCCGCTCGCGGCTCATAGCTCATAGCTCGCAGCTTTATAATGAGTGAAGACTTTCTCTAATGATCCCCACACATTCCATCACCTGTTCTTTGTTAATCAGCAGCGGAGGTGCGAAGCGGATTTTGTCGCCGTGGGTAGGTTTGGCCAGCAAACCATTTTCTTTCAACGTAAGGCATAAATCCCAGGCAGCCTCTTTATTTCTGTGTTCTATCACAATGGCATTCAGCAATCCTTTGCCGCGGATGGTTTTTATGAAAGGCGATTGCAGTTGGGCCAGTCCGGTTCTTAATAAATGGCCCATTGCGTCCGCATTGGCGGCCATGTTCTCGTCCTTTAACACCTGCAGGGCGGTGATGGCAACTTTGCATGCCAGGGGGTTACCACCATAGGTAGAGCCGTGTTCGCCGGGTTTGATGGTCATCATAACGGCGTCATCAGCCAGTACAGCGCTTACCGGTAATACGCCGCCGCTCAGTGCCTTGCCCAGTATCAGTATATCGGGGCGTACATTTTCGTGATCACAAGCCAGCATTTTACCGGTGCGGCAAAGCCCGGTTTGTATTTCATCTGCTATGAACAGTACATTGGCGTCCTGGCAATATTGTTTTACGGTGGAGAGCCAGCCTTCATCGGGTACTACCACGCCC
>JANPGT010000090.1:0-1602 GCA_031424135.1 Chitinophagaceae bacterium | reverse complement strand
GTTCTTTATGCGGAAACATTAATACTCTTTTTCTTCCCGCAAACTGGGTGTGCATAATATTGGAAAGATCAATATCAAAATGCATGTGTGTGATGCTGGTGGCACCACCTGTAAAAAGCATCGGATATTTTTTTATATAGCCTTTCATTAAATCTTCGGGCCAGGTAAAATCTGCTGCCAGCTGGGGAGCATGCTGAAAAATGTTAAACAGGAAAATGCGAAGGCCTACCGGCCCCTGTTTTATCATGTCAAGGTATTCGCCAAATTTCATGTAACCATCGGCTTTGTTTACCGGCGTATAAGCATCACTTTTTACATTATTGTAAACCCCTACTTCAGTATTGCCCACTGCCGTTTTAAAATACTCCCAGTTCCATTTTGACCAGGCCGGCCATTGTTTGGCCAGGTCTGTAATCACCAGCGGCTTCATGGTATTGTAATAGCGCTCTCTGAACACGGCTGGGTTAATATGGGCTACTTTGTCTACTGGTTTCAAATGCATGCCTTCGAAATTTAAAGCAAATTTAATATGAATTGTATGTTAAGAGAAAGTTGTTTATGTTTTTCCACTGGAGGAAGACTCCCTTGTTTTACAATGGCCTTACTGAAAATATGCTTTATTTATTTGTTGGCACGGAGATAAATTATTTTCTTTTATTGCAACAGGGGCCGACTGGTATTTTATGATTAATTTCCGTGCATGTTGCTAACGGTGCACCCAGACAATCCACAACCAAGAAATTTAAGAACCATTACCGAGTGTTTATTAAGTAGCGGTATCATTGTTTACCCTACAGACACTATTTACGGCCTGGGCTGCGATATTTTTCAGCACAAAGCCATTGAGCGCATCTGCCGCATAAAAAATATTGATCCGCGCAAGGCCCAGCTGTCATTTGTGTGCCACGACCTGAGTGATCTCAGCAAATACACAAAAAGCATTTCCACGCCGCTGTACAGGATGCTAAAAAACTATCTTCCGGGTCCCTACACATTTATATTGCCTGCCAGCAAGGAAGTGCCAAAAATTTTAAAGAGCAAAAAAGATACTATTGGTCTGCGTGTGCCGGATAACAATATCACGGGCAGCATCGTAAGAGAGCTGGGGCATCCCGTATTAAGCACATCACTGCCAGGCCAGCAGGTAGAAGAATACACAGACCCTGAACTGATATATGAAAATTTTAAAAACCTGGTAGATATTGTTATTGATGGGGGCATTGGTGGAATGATTCCTTCAACTATTGTAGATTGCACCACCGAACCACCGCAACTGATAAGACAGGGTGTGGGGATATGGCCAGAATCAGACTAAAATGATTGCTTACTATGCAGAATGAATACAGTAAATTTTTTACACCATCACTGATGTTGGAAACGTCCAGGGTGGCATTGCGCTTAATGCAGCCAACGGACATTGATGCATTGTTTTCCATTGCCGGTCCGGCAGAAATATGGAAATATTTTACTTTTGAACTGAATGATAAAGCCACAAATCAGCAATTGATATCAACTGAAATGCAGTAGAGAGCGGAACAGAAACTCATGCCATTTGTAATAATAGAAAATGACAACAATACCATCTGCCGCTGTACCAGTTTG
>JANPGT010000089.1:0-8925 GCA_031424135.1 Chitinophagaceae bacterium | reverse complement strand
CATGGAAGTATTCAGGGGACGTTTCCGTAAAAGCTTTTCCGCACCGCAGCCGCTGACACCCAATAAACCGGAGGAATTTTTGATAGACCTGCACCAGATCAACCATACTTTCTTAAAAGGTCACCGGATTATGATACAGGTACAGAGCAGCTGGTTCCCTGTAATAGACCGCAACCCGCAAAAGTTTGTACCTAATATTTTTGAGGCAAAAGAAAGCGATTATATAAAAGCGGAACATAAAATATACTTCTCAGCGCAGTACCCAACTTATGTGGAGTTGCCGGTGATACAATAGCTCTTTGCCGGTATGGCTTTACCACAATGGTAAAATCCTGCAGACGCTGGTGGCTGCCCAAAGCCTTTCTGTACAGGAGTGCGACGCCCGTCCGCCCGGATGAAATGTAAAATACATTCATATTTCCATTTCATCCGGGCGGGCAACAATGCTGCCACGAAAACACCTGCCGGCTTCATAAAAGGCTAAATAACACTTGTAAGTATTGAATATTTATTTAATACCCATTTAACCTGTACCTGGTTAACCATTTCCATTAAATTTTGTTTCAGCAGCGTAGTTTGGCTAACTTAGCCGCAACCCTGATAATCATTTCCTCATCCATATACAAACCGCTTCTAATGGGCATTATTAAAGAAAGGTTCAAGGCAAAAGCAGACGCTTCCAGCGCTGAAATAAAGGAGCTGCTGAAAGAAAATGGCAATAAAGTAATTGGCGAAGTAACGCTGTCGCAGGTATACCAGGGCATGCGCGGCATTACCGGCCTGGTGTCTGAAACCTCCCTCCTGGATTCACAGGAAGGCATTCGTTTCAGGGGCTATTCAATACCAGAACTGCAGCAAAAACTGCCCAAAGCCAAAGGCGGTACTGAACCATTGCCGGAGGGACTGTTTTATCTAATGCTGATTGGAGAACTGCCCGATGAAGAAGATGCACACCATGTAACCTCCGTTTGGCAACGCCGCAGCCATGTGCCCAACCACGTATTTGCCACTATAGACGCCCTGCCCGTAAGCACCCATCCCATGACTATGTTTACGGTAGGTATTATGGCTTTACAGACTGAAAGCAATTTTGCCAAGGAATACGCCAAAGGGCTTAATAAAAAAGACTACTGGAGCGCCGTGTACGACGATTCTATGGACCTGATTGCCAGGCTACCCCGGATTGCCGCTTATATCTATCGCCGCAAATACAGGAACAATGAACATATAAACCCCAATGGCCTGCTTGACTGGGCGGGCAATTTTGCCCATATGATGGGGTTTGAAGATGAGGCTTTCAAAGAACTGATGCGTCTGTACATGACCATTCACGCAGACCATGAAGGTGGCAATGTTTCCGCGCATACTACCCACCTGGTGGGTTCCGCCCTGAGCGATCCATTTTTATCGCTGGCTGCAGGCATGAACGGTCTTGCGGGGCCACTGCATGGCCTGGCTAACCAGGAAGTGATTAAATGGATCTTTGAACTAAGAGAAAACCTGCAAACCGAACTGCCTACCAAAGAGCAGATAGCCGAATATGTAAAGAAGACCCTCAGCGATGGAAAAGTGGTGCCGGGTTACGGACATGCTGTATTGCGCAAAACAGATCCCCGCTTCACCGCACAGATGGAGTTTGGCAAAAAGCATATGCCGGATGACCCCCTGGTACAAACTATCTGGAACGTATATGATACCGTGCCACCCATCCTGCAATCGCTGGGCAAAATAAAAAACCCCTGGCCCAATGTAGACGCGCATAGTGGCGCCCTGCTGGTGCATTACGGCCTGGTAGAATACGAATTCTATACTGTACTGTTTGGCGTAAGCCGTGCCCTTGGCGTATTGGCAAGCCTTTGTTGGGATAGAGCCCTTAGCTTCCCGCTGGAAAGACCCAAATCTGTTACCACCGAGCTGGTAAAAAAATGGATTAAAGGGGAAGACACTATTTGGGGCGATTAAACATTATTGTAAATCAATTGTATATGAAACCCGGGCCGTCAGCCCGGGTTTTTTAATTCGCCTTTAACAAAATAAATTTCATTTAATTTTTATTTTTGATGTTTAAACATTAATTTTACATTCTAAACAATAACTATTATGGCAAACTGGATAATTGATACAAACCATTCAGAGGTAGCTTTTAAAGTAAAGCACCTTGTAATTTCACATGCTTCCGGAAAGTTCACTTCTTTTGAAGGAACAGTTGTGGCTGATAAAGATGATTTCAGCGATGCAAAAATTTCATTCTCGGCCGATATAGACAGCATCCATACAGGCAATGAGCAAAGGGACGGCCATCTGAAATCAGCTGACTTTTTTGATGCAGCGAAATTTCCAAAATTAAGTTTTGTATCGTCTTCACTTACACCGGTGAGCGGCAGTGATTACAAACTGAAAGGAGATTTTACCATGCACGGTGTAACAAAGCCTATTGAGCTGGATGTAGAATTTGGTGGTGTGCAGAAAGATTTATACGGTCAGACCGTTGCAGGTTTTGAAATTACCGGAAAACTGAAAAGGGCGGATTTCGGTCTTACCTGGAGCGCGGTAACTGAAGCTGGTGGACTGGTACTGGGAGAGGATGTGAAAGTACATATCAATGCAGAAGTGATAAAAAAAGACTAAGCAAGGGATAAGATAAACATGATTATTTTTTAGGTTTACAGCAAAGTGAGAAAGCCCCTGGCAGAAAATGCCGGGGGCTTATTTTTTACAGGCGTTAAAATTGGTTTATCTTTTTTTTGTGTACCCCGCTTCATCCGCCAACGCTTCCACGGCATTTGCCAGGTATACCAGTGGTGCATTCCAGTTAATGGCAATTTCATTGCTGGCATAGGAACAGTCAGTATCTGAATAGGTAGTTTCCGGTTCAGAGAAATCGTAGTTGCATTTATCCTGCTTGCCCGGGTTGGGCCCGCCGGCCAGCAGGCCTGGTACCGGCTCAGCAATGCCATCTGCTATGGAAGGGCGGTGGTGCGGGTGCATGGTAGAGCGGCTACCTATACCCGTTACAAAACAGTAACCGGTGGCATTGCGCCCAAGTATATAATCCAGGTTACTAAGTGCCCCATTAATATATTTTATATCTTTTGATAACAACCATGCGTTGATGAGCAGGATACCCTGGTTGGCAGCATTGGCATTGCTGCCCCAGTTAAAATCTTTTTTGGACCTGCCCATAACAGTTTGAAATGCATTTTCTTTTGCATACAACAGGTAATCGTCTGCCAGCTGCAGCAGTTTTTGCTTTACTATTGGTATAGCTGCAGCCATGTCTTTTGGCAGAGAAGCAGCATGCCGCAGCAATGTATAAAATCCAGGCATGCGCACTTTGCTCCAGGAGGGCAGTTCCAGGCTGTCGTTTATTCTTTCAGTCAAAATTGACCTGTATTGTTTGTCTTTGGTAGTAACAAACAGCTCCGCAGCGGCCCAGAACCATTCATCCGTAAAATCACGGTCGCCATAACCACCGGTAGTAATTTTAGGCTCATACAACTGGTTCATGGCATCCTGATCATATACCAATGCCGGATTTTTCAACGACCACTGCCATGCTTTTTTAGCAGCGCGCAGGCAACTGTCTGACAGCCCGGGCAATGCAGCATTCATCTGCTGCAGGATGCGGGCGCCCTGCGCCATTACAGCCGCAAAATCCAGTGTAGCTGCCGTGCCTTTCTGCACCACATACCGCGGCAGTTTGGTTACACCCGGCATAACCATTTTATCAAAAGCCGCATTGGTGCATTTATTATATATGCCCCCATCGTGAGGATCCTGCATGGTCAGCATCCAGCGGAGATTATAGAGTACTTCATTCATCAAATCTGGTACCGCATCACCACTTTCAGGAATATTGGTGTTAAGGGTGTCAAAGTACCGGGGAAAATCCTCGTAAGCAGACAGCAAGGTGCCCATGGTAATGCCGGAATTCACTATGTATTTATTATAATCTCCTGCATCATACCAGCCACCCGGCGAAGCAATTTCGGTACCTGCCGGCCGCCGGTCACTCGCCGCAGAAGGATGCACGAAAACAATATTATCAGGATGCCCGGCCGGATGTGCCCACTTGCCTGCGTACGCCGCTTCCAATGGCATGGATACCCGCTGAAAATAAAATCCTTTTAATGATGCAGCCGCCACTGCATGGTTTACCTGGTTGCCAATAACAAATGGGTACGACGCTGGTAAACCTGGTACAATGACGACAAAACTGCCTGCTGAATGCAGGGCGCTGAAGTCAATCACTCTTGTTTTTAATGATGAATTGGACGACTGCATTACGCTGCTTAATGCAGCTTTAAAAACAGTATCACCTGCCGTTAGGGAAACAATACAAAACTGGCTGGCGGGAACATCAGCAGCAACAATGGCGATTTTAGGCCCACTGATATAATATCCCAATTGATTAATGCGTATGCGGTTATCCTGTGATTGCGCACAGGTTAAAAAGCTAACCAGCAGCAGGAAGGATGCAACGTGTATTTTTTTCATAGTAAGCAGTTGTATAGACCGTATGTGAGAAATATTAAAATGCAGCAGATGTGAGAATATCAGCCATTCGGTTCATCCTTTAATCCTGTAAACCTTAGTCAAGACAATTTACCACGGAGGTATATGAGGTTTTTCACGGAGGTAAAAGAGTCATTGCCAGGCAAGCGAATCATATTAATCATTGAATCATAAAAATCATAATTCAGACATTTTACTACTGAGGCACAGGAGGTTTTTCACGGAGGCAAAAAGAATATCACCAACGAATCTAAAAGCAGTCAATCATATAATCCTTCAATCCTGTAAATCATAGTCCGGACAGCTTACTTCGCCATTATCACCAGGGTTGCCGCTTCCAGGCCTTCTGCACTTGCTCTTACCGTAATCTTTCCGGGTTTGCCGTTGGACTGTATAACGGCAAGGCACATACCATTAAATGCCTTTCGGTTATCTGCCTTGAACGATTCCATACTTACCGGGCTACCGTTGTCTACCCCGGCGATACTGCCACCGCCGATCACCGAAAATTTTACCAGGTTGGCGGCATCGGGTACCAGGTTGCCCTTCTTATCCATCACTTTTACAGTAATAAAAGAAAGATCATTGCCGTCTGCATTAATATTGCTTCTGTCGGCACTTAATTCAATACTGGCAGGAGCTCCTGCTGTATTGATTGTTTTCTCCAATACCTTTTTACCGTTTTTCTTAGATATTGCTTTCAGTGTGCCAGGGGCATAGGGCAAACGCCACATCACATGCAGTTCATCGCCGGTTTTTCTGCGTGTACCCATTGATTTCCCGTTCAGGAAGAGTTCCACCTCATCTGCATTGTTGTAGTAGGCCCAAATATCTACAGTTTGTCCTTCCTTCCAGTTCCAGTGCGGAAAAACATGTAATACCGGGCGGCTGGTGAACAGGCTCTGGTAGAGATAATACACATCTTTTGGAAAACCTGCCAGGTCTATGATGCCAAAATAAGAACTGCGGGCCGGCCATGGATAGGGCGTTGGCTCACCCAGGTAATCAAAACCAGTCCATACATACATGCCACTCACAAAATCATATTTCAACAACTCTTTTATTGTTTCTTCGTGGGTAGAACCCCAGGGAGCAGAACAATTATCATACGCAGAACAACTGAGATCAGCATTGGCATTTTCTACCGGCTTGTCCCAGCGCGAAGGCCAGCGGCGGATACTGTCTGATGGCAGATCATAACTACCGCGGGTTTGCAAAGCAGATACTGTTTCTGTTGCAATAAATTTTTGGCCGGGAAATTTCTGTGGAAAGGTTTTAAAGTCCTGGTGATGATAATTAAATCCTACCAGGTCAAGTGCACCAGATTTGTAAATAATATTATCCGGATAAGGACTGTTCAGTCCTGCAGTAATGGGCCTCGTGTTATCCAGCGATTTCACGATGGCCGCTAACTCCCTTGCGATGCCAAGACCCGAAGTATCTGCACCCTCTTTGCCGGCCCATTGCTCGGGAATTTCATTACCGATGCTCCAGATAAAAACAGAGGGATGGTTCCGGTCGCGCAGCACCTGTGCTTCCAGATCTTTTTTATGCCATTCATCCCAGTCAAGGTGGTAATCGAATTTATTTTTTCCTTTCTTCCACATATCAAAGGCCTCGTCCATTACAATAAAGCCCATCTTATCGCAAAGCTCAAGCAATTCCGGCGCAGGCGGATTGTGCGAAGTACGGATACCATTGCATCCCATCGCCTTTAAGATTTCCAGTTGCCTTTCCAGTGCCCGCCTGTTAACCGCTGTACCCAGGCAGCCAAGGTCGTGGTGGTTACACACGCCGATGATCTTTAGTCTCTTTCCATTTAGTGAAAAGCCGTTGTCTGCATCAAAATTAAAATACCGTATACCAAAGCGGGTTGTGTACTCGTCACTGATTTTTCCTTTTAGCAGCACCTGGGTTACCGCCTTGTACAGGTAGGGATGATCAACCGACCACAAACGGGGATTAGTCACCGTAAAATCCTGCTCAACCTGCTGGCTGTTGCTGTTATTAAAGGTCAGGAGCGATGTTCGTGTTTGTACCGGTCGCAGCATCTCATCATATAAAGTAGTAATTACCTGCACGGCGGTATTAATGGGGCTGCTGTTATTCACCCTGGTAGCTATATGTACGCTGGCAGATTGATCATTTACCGCAGGTGTAGTGATGTTGCTACCCCACTGCGCTACATACAGATCATTTTCAGTTATCAGCCAGGTATTGCGGTAAATACCCGACCCGCTGTACCAGCGTGCATTGGGCTGATGACTGTTATCAACTTTTACTGCTATCACATTGGCTTGATTATTAAATTTTATGTAGGGGGTAAGATCGTAACGGAAAGAAATAAACCCATTGGGGCGGATACCCAGGGAATGACCGTTGATAAATACTTCGCTGTTGCAGTATACGCCGTCAAAATCAATAAAAATATTTTTGCCCTTTGACGCAGCAGGCAAAATAAATGTCTTACGGTACCAGCCAAGTCCACCCCGCAAAGCTCCACCACCAGTGCCGGTAGGACTGGTGGAATCAAAAGGTAATTCAATACTCCAGTCGTGCGGTAACTGAAGACTGCGCCAGGCAGCGTCATCAAATTTTACCTCCGCAGCGCCGTCTGCATTGCCGGGGTAAAATTTCCATCCCTGGTTGAAACTTGCACTGGATGACTGTGCTGCCAGCTGCAGCCGCGATGTCATAACAGTTACCAGCAGCATAATCAAACAATAGCAATGTTTTTTCATAGTAACATTATTTTACGAAGCAATGCGGTAATTGGTTGCCCTAATAAGGCTGTAGGGTATAAATGTAGTTTGTCTGTTGTTGATCATCGCTTTTTTTTACGACTGAAAAGCTGTAGTGGCTGATTATTCATAGCCACCACAACGTATTGATTGGCGTTGGCACCTGCAATGATTTTAATATCCCTTGCTTCGCCTTTTACCAGCAGTCCGCTAACAGCAGGCGCGGTATAGCTATACTGTCCACTGCTATTGCCCAGCAGTGTAACTCCATAACTGGCATCCAGCCGGCCTGTTTGTGGCTTTAACCCGTAGAAATTCCCGGCAAGAAACATGTCCTGTACACCATCTTCATTCAAATCTGCTGACACAGCACCAAACACCGGTGCCAGCTGCGCCATCAGGGGCAAGGGCTGCTTTACAAAGCTCCCCGCTCCATCATTTATGAAAACACAGGAACGTGTCTCGGTAACAGTCAATAGCACAGCATGCTGCAACTGCGCTGCTGTAAACACTTCTTCTATGGTTTTACCGGCATATTCATTGAAATGAAGGAATTTCTTTTTCAGCATAGGTAACTGTGCCTCCAGTTCACCTTTCAAAAACCAGGGATATGATTTTCCGTCTGGCTTATAATAAGCGGGGATTGATTCTGTTTGTCCGTTCTTATCAAAATCATCTACAAATAACCTGGCCGGATGACTGCTGTCTGCTTTTATACGCGTATTAAGGCCATTGTTGCCTGCGAGCAGATCGGGCCTGCCATCGCCATTCAAATCTGCTACTGTAAGGCAATTCCACCAACCTGAGGAATTGACCAGTTCTTTTACTTTCTGCAGTTTTCCGTTGTTGTATTTCAAAATGGTGATGGGCATCCAGTCGCCCACCACCACCAGTTCATTTTTTCCATCCCCATCGGTATCTACCCACTGTGCATCTGTAACCATCCCTAATTTCAGCAAATCCGGAGCTGTTGCAGCAGTGTTATCAGTAAATATTCCGTTGCCGTTGTTCAGCAGCAACACAGATGCAGGTACGATGCCATAGCTGCCGGGGATATCACGGGTACCGATAAAAATATCCAGTCTTCCGTCTCCGTTATAATCGCCTGCACGCACGCAGGAGGCATTTACATTTACAGATGGCCAGCCCCTGTTTGCTCTTGTAAAATTTCCTTTGCCGTCATTGAGGTATAGCCTCGCCAGTAATCCGGGCGCCCCCTGCTTCAGCTGATTACCGCCTGAAACGGCCACCAGGTCCTGGTCTCCGTCCGCGTCGGCATCAAAAAAAATGGCGCCTGTATTTTCAAACTGTTTGTCGTTAATAAATACCTGCTGTTTTTTTTGTACAAAGCCCCCATTGCGCTGCTGAATAAAAATCTTTGCCGTATCCTCCATAGCACTTCCAACATAAAAATCCTGCAGACCATCACTATTTATATCCGCTATAGCCAGCTTCGGTCCTTCTGTAGATAGCATTTTGGGTATAAGTCTTTCGATGTCAAAATCAGAATACTCATTTTCGTGGTGTTGTAAAGAACCGGTAACAGTGGTGGTAACATCAGCGAACAACAGTGCTGCATTTTGTGTTGCCGGGGCATCCGAGTTCGCCTTGAACACGGTGCCTTCCGTGAAGCCCGTGTTGAGACCGAGGAAGCCGTAGCCGCCCGGGC
>JANPGT010000088.1:0-4264 GCA_031424135.1 Chitinophagaceae bacterium | reverse complement strand
ATGCGGCCAAATTTTTCAATGACAGCTTTCACGGCTTTTTCGCAGGCCGCCGGTTGCATCAGTTCGGCAGGCACCTGCGCACACTTACCACCGGCAGCCTCAACAGCGGCTACTGTATCAAGGTTGTCTTTTTCATTTCGTCCAATGATCACCGGTATAGCACCTTCATTGGCCAATACTTTTACGATACCCTCTCCAATACCTTTTGCGCCACCGGTAACAATGATCACTTTGTCTTTTAAATGCAAATCCATGGTGTATTAAATTAAGTTAGTTGATAAAATGCAGCAGCGTTTTTAGCAAATATAGATTGCTGCTCATCCGCAGAAAACCCGGCAAAATAGTTTTGTACAATACCCAATACCTGTTGATAAGAACCCGCACTAAGACATACCGGCCAGTCGGACCCGTACATGAGACGCTCTACACCAAAGCTTTCCGTCACCGTGTCCAGGTAAGGTATAAAATCAGTTATTTTCCATTGGCGCATATCCGCCTCTGTTACCATACCGCTTATTTTGCAAAACACGTTGGGATATCGGGCTATGGCCGCCATATCCTTTTTCCATTCGTCTATCAAGCCATCTTTTATATAAGGTTTGGCAATATGATCAATCACAAAATGCTGATCCGGAAATTGCTTTACCAGTTCAATGGCAGACGGCAGGTGCTGCGGAAAAATCAGTATATCGTAGGTAAAATGGTATTTGTTCAATAGACCAATGCCCTGCAGGAAGGAAGGCTGCAGCATAAATTCCGGCATTTCGCCCTGCAGCACATGGCGGAAACCTTTTATTTTTTTAAACTGCGCGTAGAGTGAAAGCCGCTCTTCCAGTGTACCTGACCTGAGATCTACCCAGCCTACCACGCCTTTGATAAAATCATTTTCTTCTGACAGCTGCAGCAGGAAACCGGTTTCGTCTTCAGTTTGATCTGCCTGCACCGCTACGCATCCTTCCACCCCATTGGCCGCCAGCACAGGTGCAAGATCTGCGGGCAGGAAATCTTTCCTGATAACGGCCATCTCATCGTTTATCCATTCGTGGCGTACCGGGTGGTAGTGCCAGAAATGCTGGTGTGCGTCAATGATGCCACTCATAGTATCCGGTTATGCGTTCAGGTTAAAAATGGGGTCCATCAGCAGCCATTTTTCACCCGGCTTGGCCCAGGGCAATGCGCTTTGGAATTTCCATACCAGCTGCTCCCATTCCTGCACTTTGGGATTGCTGCTGTCCATGGCTGCTTTCCGTTCAAAACTGAAACTGTCATCTGTCTCCATTATCATAAACAGGCGGTTGCCTGTACGGTAGATATCCATACCGGTGATGCCGGCATCCCTGATACTTTTTTTTATTTCCGGACGGGCATTTTCAGGCTTGTGCAGATTTTCGTATTCGGTAATCAGCTTTTCATCGTTCACCAGATCCAAAGCAAGGCAATAACGGGGCATAAAAAAAAGTATTTAGTATAATCAATGGGCAGACAGATTCCCTATGGTATTATTAGTTTACTGCGTGTCCTCAGTTCAGGCGGCAGCATTTCTTACAACATAGCCTTTAAGCCCATACCATGCTACAACAATGAAACACAGCAAAGGAACTATATACCCATACTGAATATTATTTGTTGCATCTGCTACCCTGCCCAGCAGCAATGGCAGTAAGGCTCCTCCTGCAATGGCCATAATAATCAAACTGGATCCCATTTTTGTATCAATCGAATTCAGTCCCTTAATACCGAGCGCAAAAATGGTGGGAAACATAATTGACATAAAAAAAGCAATTCCTATGAGGGCGTACACTGCCACCATACCTGTACTGAATATAACTATGAGGCACAGAAAGATATTAATCACTGCGTACACGGCAAGTAAGCGCTGGGGCGCAATATATTTCATAAAGAAAGTACCTGCAAAACGCCCTATTACAAAAGCAAGCCCGTAACCAAATGCCAGGTAAGTAGAGGCCGTTCTTTCATCCATATTAGCTGCTTTTCTGGCTACATTAATAAAGTAGCTTACTACACAAACCTGTGCACCCACATAAAAAAACTGGGCAATCACTGCGCCGCGCAGGTGCAGGTATTCAAAAATTTTTCCAAAACCGCTGCCGGGCTCACTGCTGTCTTTACTGTCTGGCAATTTGGTAAAATAAAATATTGCTGCAATTGTCAGTATTATCAATCCCAATATCAGGTAAGGCATTTTTACCCGGTCTGCCTCTGACTGCAGGTACAAAGCAAGATTGGTGGCTGACATTGCATCTGTTTGCTCTTTGCTGTATTCTATTCCCGAGAGTATAAATTTCCCCCCAAAGATAGGCGCCACAAATACCGCCAGTCCGTTGAAAGACTGGGCAAAATTGAGTCTTTGCGTAGCTGTCGCCGGGTCCCCCAGTATAGTGGCATAGGGATTAGCGGCTGTTTCCAGGAAGGTAAGTCCGCTGGCTACGATGAACAATGCGCCAAGAAAAAGAATGTATTTATTGGTATTTGCCGCAGGTACAAAAAGAAAACAGCCGGCTGCAAACAGCAGCAGGCCGAGAATGATTCCCGCCTTAAATCCATATTTACGCATTACGAAGCCGGCGGGCAGCGCCATTACAAAATAGGCAATGAATACAGAAAAATCTACAAAGGAAGTCTCTACATAATTGAGCCGGAAGGTTTTTTTGAGGTGGGGCATCAATACAGGATCCAGGTTATGAATAAACCCCCAGAAAAAAAACAGGCTGGTAAGCAAAATAAAAGGGAACAGGAATTTTCCTTTCTCTGCTGACGACGCGGAAGGAGGAGCAGTTGCAAGATTCGTTGGCAAGGCCATAATAGGTAGTATCGTTAGGTGATTAAATAAACAGTGAGCGGCCAATGCCGAGTTCCAGCCCTCTTAGTTCTGCCAGTCCCCGCAACCTTCCAATGGCAGAATACCCGGGGTTGGTTTTCTTTTTCAGATCGTCCAGCATCTGGTGTCCATGATCGGGCCGCATGGGAATAGATTGCTTTCTTTGCTGCAGCAGCAATACTATTTCCTTCATTACTGCATACATGTCTGTATCGCCTTCCAGGTGATTGTCTTCATAGAAATCTCCCTGTGCATTGCGCCGTGTAGAACGCAGGTGAAAAAAATGAATCCTGTCAGCAAACAATTTTACCATAGCAGGCAAATCATTATCGGGTCTTACCCCGTAAGAACCCGTGCAAAAGCAGAGCCCGTTGCTGCGCGAGGGCACTGCAGCTATCAACTGGTTAACGTCTTCCTTTGTTTTTACTACCCGGGGCAACCCAAATATGGCAAAAGGCGGATCATCCGGGTGAATCGCCATCTGGATGCCGGCTTCTTCTGCTACCGGTATTATTTCCTGTAAAAAATAAATCAAATGATTGCGCAGTGTTGTCTCATCTATACCTTCATAGGTATCCAGCGCCTGCTGAAACTGTGCGGCGGTAAACGATTCTTCGCTGCCGGGCAGGCCGGCAATAATATTGCGCTGCAGCAATTGTTTCTCTGCTTCGCCCATCTGCCGGAAACGCTGCTCACCACTGGCCAACTCAGCAGCGGTATAGTCAGCTGCAGCATTTTTACGTTTCAGCATAAACACATCAAAAGCCACCAGGGCTGCTTTCTCAAAACGCAGTGCTTTGGATCCATCGGCCACTTCGTAAGACAGGTCGGTTCTTGTCCAGTCCAGCACCGGCATAAAATTATACGTAATTACCTCAATACCCTGTGCGGCCAGGTTAAGGATACTTTCTTTGTAATGGGCAATATACTGCTGGTAATTGCCCCGTTGGGTCTTGATGTCTTCGTGTACGGGTACACTTTCAACCACTTTCCAGTCAAGCCCGGCAGCATTCACCATCGCTTTCCGTTTTTCTATCTCTTCAGTCGTCCACACCTGTCCGTTAGGTATATGGTGCAGGGCGCTTACCACACCTGTACAGCCTGCCTGTACAATATCTGCCAGGCTCACCGGGTCATTGGGTCCGTACCAGCGCATCGTAGGAGTGAGAATTGTCATGCTGTATTATTTCCTTTCAAAAATAGGGGGAATGTATGGTTTCTGATTTTTTGATGGCTGATTTCTTGCACGTCATTTTGCACAAATAAATGCTAACTTCCCTGATCAGCCAATCAACCAATTTCTAATCAATCAAACTCCGGCTGATGCCCAGTTCAAGTCCTCTTAGTTCTGCCAGCGCCTTTAAACGGCCTATACCGGAATAACCGGGATAAGTTTTTTTCTTCAAGTCGTCCAGCATCTGGTGG
>JANPGT010000087.1:0-12839 GCA_031424135.1 Chitinophagaceae bacterium | reverse complement strand
CCACAATCAGCTGACTATGCCGTTTAAACGCTTTTGCATTTGCTTTCAGGACTTCAATGATTGATTACCTCTGGCAGAGAACTTTTTGCGTTGGGCAAGTTCATTAAATTTTAATCATTTCAGCCGTCAAGTTTTTCTCTTCCTTTCGGCCGCAGCCCCTATCTTGCGGACTGGTATTACCGGCATTTATCCTGCACATCATTCAATAAGAACTGGCACAAAAACAGCAATAAGCGCAGGGTCGGCAATAAACAGCTAATCTTATGAACAAAAACGAAAGGAAAGGAATCAGTCAGCACCGTTTAGTAGTCAAAAAATCACGTTTGCCCGGCGCCGGTAAGGGTTTGTTTACCAGGGATCTGATCAGTAAGGGCAGTTTTATTGTTGAATACAAGGGATCCATTACCACCTGGAAAAAAGTACTGGAAAGCACTGAATTCAATGGCTATGTATACTATGTGAACCGTAATCATGTAATAGATGCCATGCAGGATGATGCAGGTATTGCCCGCTTTGCCAACGATGCGAAAGGTATGGTTACATTGCCGGGTATCGTAAACAATGCTGAGTATGTGATCAGGAATAAGCAGGTATTTATAAAAGCGATTACTGAGATCAATGCAGGCGAAGAAATACTGGTAGCCTATGGCAAAGAGTATTGGGATGTTATCAGGTACAATCAGAAGATTGACGCCGCCGATAAAAAGAAACGTATAAAATAGCCGGTAGTGGAAGTTTGAAGGCCGGTACGGCATTTACAGCATTAAACATTTGTGTATGTGGAGGGCATTGTTGCTAAAGGACAGGGATGCAGCTTTGTTGTACAATAACGAAAAGAGCCTGTATGCAGTGCTGAGTTTCTTTTTCTTTGCATTGTATGTTCCTGGTGTCAGCTGGCTGTACAATGCAGGCATGTGGATAGTTTTTGCTTACTGCTTCTTCTACAATAACCTGGCAGAAAAAATAAGCCTGCTGAAGCGGCGGCCCGCCCTGCTGTTGATGATACTGTTCTTCCTGCTCAACTGCATCAGCGCATTGTTTTCAGACAATATAAAAGAGGGCGTTTCCTGGGCAGGTATCAGGCTTAGCCTGCTTATCTTTCCCATTTCTATAGGTAGCCTGTACATACGAAGCTTGCTGAAAGATCGGATCATTTTATCCTTTTCGCTGGCGGCCACGCTGGCGGCAGCGGGAAGCCTGGCCTGGGGCGCATGGCGTGCAGTAAGGCAGTCGGATTTCTCCCTGCTGTACAATGACAACCTCAGCGGAATACTTAACCTGCAATCTGTTTACTTTGCGTTGCTCATCAACCTGGCTATTTTTGGGTATGCTTACCTGCTGGTAAGGAAATCGCTGCCCGTTAAAAATTTTGTGATGATACCGGTATTCCTGCTGCTGGCTGTGGTGCATTTTTTACTGGCCAGCCGTGTCGCCATTATTTTTTTGTATAGCAGTGTGTTTATATTTGCAGCCTGCCTGGTAGCGCAAAAAAGAAAAATACCGCAGGGAATTACGCTCCTGCTGATTTTATTGCTGGGTGGGTTTTCGCTGGTAAAATTCTTTCCAAAAACCATTAACCGTTTCAGGGAGCTGGGTTATACGCAATTCGATTTTAAAAGCCAGGCAAAAGAAAGTCATTTTAATGTGGCGGTAACAGCGGACCAATGGAATGGCGCGAATATCAGAATCGCGGTGTGGCAATGCGCCTGGCAGGTTACGCAGCAGCATCTCTTACTGGGTACCGGTATTGGTGATAAAATGGACGACCTGAATAAGCAGTATGCCAAAAACGGTTTTCAATTTGGCATTAAGAACACCCGCAATGTGCACAATAATTACCTTGATACCTGGATGACCATGGGCTTATTGGGGCTTGTATTATTACTGGCGGGCTTTTTTGTGTTGCCGCTCTGCCAATGCCTGAAAGGCCGGGACTGGTATGGGATGATCATTGTGCTGAGTTTTGCTTTTTCACTGGTGACGGAGACTTACATGGACAGAACGGTGGGTAATACCTTCCTGGCATTTTTCCTCAGTTTTATAGCCAGCTATAAAAAACCAAATGCTGGTCCGTCCGGTTATTGATTGTCCTGCACATACATTTCAATCGCTTTTTCAGTTTCTCCCAGGTATATTAATTCTCCCAGTTTCATATACGCAGCGCGGGTGCAGTATTTTTTTATAATATCCAGGCTATGGCTTACCAGTATCACGGTTTTTCCTTCTATCCAGGAAGATTCAAATACCCTGACGGCTTTCTCCTGGAATTTCATATCGCCCACTGCAAATATTTCGTCCAGGAACATGATGCCGGCACCGGCATTAACAGCAATGGAAAATCCCAAACGCGCCACCATACCCGAAGAAAAATATTTAATCTTGGTATCAATAAATTCGCGCAACTCTGCGAAGTCTACAATTTTGTCGAATATGCGGTCCGTTTCTTTGATGGACAGTCCCAGTACAGAAGAGGAAACATAGATGTTTTCGCGGGCAGTTAATTCATGGCTCATACCAACGCCCAGGTTCAGCAGAAGGGTAGTGCCATTGATTTCTATAGATCCGGTATCTGTGGGGTATACACCGGCCAGCAGCCGCACCAGGGTGGATTTACCGCAACCATTGCGGCCAATCAATCCCAGGCATTCGCCTTTCCGTATTTCAAGGGTCATGGGTTTGATGGCACTCACATTCTTTTTCCTGGGCGGATTAAAAAGATTGAATAGCCGGTGTTTAACCGTATTATGACTGTCTTCACTGATATGAAATGTTTTACTGATATTTTTTGCGCTTAATGCGATACTGTTCTCCATGGTTATAATTTTTCAGCGGCCCCTGCACCCAGTTTATTCAGTAGCAGCAGGCCCATGCATAAAATAATAAAAGCATACCCCAGGTCAAATGCCAGCAGCCGGAAGTCTGGTGGCAGTCCGTCCATCATTATCCGCCTGGAATTAATCATGATACCCGCCAGCGGGTTGCCATATTCAAAAGCAGGAAGGGCATTGTTGAATGCAGAGAGCTTGTAAAATATAGGCGACAGGAAAAAAAGAAATGACGTAAACACCGTCCAGATTTGGCTGATGTCCTTTGCTACAATGTATATATTGGACAGGATGAGCGATATGCCGAGCGATAGGGTGAATAAATTCAGGAATAAAACAACTATCCATAAATTGTAAAGGGAGAAACCGCCGCCGCGTTCAATAAAATTAAAAAACAGGATAAACATTATAAGGTTAAACAGGAATCCGATGCTGTTGGCAAACAGGGTGGAAAGGTAGATTTCCAGTTTGTTCATGTTACTGTATTCATACAAATATTTCTTGGTGTGCAAAATCTGTATGGTGCCCGTTGTGGATTCTACGAAAAAATTCCAGCCTACCAGCCCTATGAAAATATAACTGGCAAAATAGGGTACATCTGTTTTCAGTATGATTTTAAACGCCACATAATAGATGCACATATCCATCACTGGTTTTAAAAGTGCCCAGAATAATCCCAGTTTGTTCTCGTAGTACCGCAGCTTAAATTCTATTTTGGCCAGCAGCCATATTCTTTCCAGCCGGTGAGCACGCAGCGCCCTTGAATTGGTAGTGTTGCCCGCCGTCATATGCCAGATTTTAGTTGTACAATTTTCAATGCCATTTTCTTTAATGCCGGTCTTTTTTTGATGAATGATGCAAGTTTTGAATACAGCAGGCCTTCCTGTTTGCTGTGTGCATTCACCGATACTTCAAAACTTGGATTGTCGTACAGGTAGCCCGGCCCATTGGCGTTTAGCAAATGGATAATTTCCAGGGAAAATTTTTTGTAGTAGGGCGCATGTTTTTCAGCAATGTATTTGCAGCAGTGCATCATCTTGGCCCCGGTAATATTCCTGAACATGGAACCGCTGCGTACCCGGTAATAGAAAAGTATTTCCGGCAGTACTACCCCGTTAAACCCATTGTGGAGCATCTGTACAACGCTTTCATAGTCTTCCATGCCATAATCTGTGTGACGGTCGTTTAATCCCCCGGTTAAAAACGCCGCCCGCTTATAGACAAGCCCGCTGCTGTTCACCGGATTGTGCACCAGCACATACGGTGGCTGCGGCGTAAAGCTGGCCCATACATTACGACTGTTTTCAAAATATTGAACCCAGCAACCCACAAAATAAACATTGCGCTTTTGCTGCAGCAGTGTTACCGCTTTTTCATAATAAGCAGGGTGCACCTTGTCATCTGCATCCAGGAAAGCCAGGAACTGTCCCCCCGCGGCAGCGGCACCAAAGTTCCTGGCGGCAGCAAGGCCCTCATGCGGCCTGTTACTGATTTTAATGCCGGGTTGTTTTGCCAGCTGGTTCAGTTTTTCAATACTGCCCGCATCTGTGCTGCCATCATTGATGATTAATATTTCTATGGGTTGGTAGGTTGACTGCAATACAGCCGCAATACATTCTTCAATATAGGCACCCATATTGTAGTAAGGAATTACTACTGAGAGCAGTTGCTGCATACAGACTGCAGCTGATTCCTGCCGGATGCTTTCCTGGTACAAAAACGGGAATTGATTTGATACAGCCGCGGTTTTTAATTGTTCAATAGCGGCTATTTTTTTAGCGGCAACCGTTTCATAACAATATAACTGCACAACTCGTTTACGCGCCTGCTGGCCTATAATAACTATTTCTGCGTCTGTAAGCGCCAGTATCCTGCTCAGTTGACGGCCGAATGATGCAGGGTCATCATGGTCAAACAAAAAACCTGAAACCCCTTCTTCTATCATTTCGGCTTGTCCGCCCTGGCGCGAAACCAATACAATCTTCCCCAGCTCCATGGCCTCCATCACTACATAGGGCATATTGTCTACAATGCTGGGTACAATGATTACATGCGCATCTTTCAATGAAGTACTGATATTGGAAGGATGAATTTTACCCTGCAGTTGCAACAATCCTTTGCTGATATAATCGCCATACATGGTTTTTACCAACTCAGCCATGGTTTTCATTTCCGGGTGAAAAACAATATCTGTGCCCCCAATCATGCTAAGCCGGTGGGGAAAGCCATTGTCCCAGAGATCCCGGAAAAGCTCCAGCAAAGCGAAACTTCCCTTTTGCATTGACAGTTTTCCGTAGTAAATTATTTTGTTGCGTTCAAAAGCCTCCGCCGGGGTATTGATGGTTGCTTTGTAAGGATTGGCGATAATTATGGGTGAAATTGAACCGGTGGGCAGGGATTTTTGTAATTCTTCCGCCATGTAGCTGCTGGGAGAAATGAGTAAATCAGCTGCAACGATGCTTTGTTTTTCCATTTCACCCGTCCAGTAGTCAGGGTAGCGGTAAACAGGCACCCTGTTGTATAGTAAATAAATGAAAGCAGGAGAATGCAGGGTCACAATTACAGGGACAGCTTCCATAAATGCGTATCCTGCATGTTTGAACTGGGTTAAATAGTAACCTATACCGAGATAGTCCTGTATTTCAATGATGCCTGGCTTCCCCTCCTTTTCAATAAACTGCCGTATAGTTGTTGCGAAAGCGTAGCTCAGCCTTGCAGTATATCCAAGAACTGACCGTAGTTCATTCGGGTTGCCGTTAAACCTGATTACCCGGGTGCTTTGTTCCTGCACGATAAGGTAGCCCGTAACGGAATCATCGTGTACAAAAACACTCATCTCATAACCCGCAGCAGACAACATGGCAACTGTATGATGACAGTAGGTACTGATGCCACCACCATGCATGGGAGGATATTCTGTTGTTAATAGCCAGTATTTCAATCCTTATACTTTTTAGTTTGATTGTTAAATAATGAACGCAGGTGTCGTTTGCCCGTCATCACTTTTACAATATGCCCAAGCCTTTTGTACCAAAGCGGCAGTATCTCATATTCCTTATCATAGTAGGACTGCAGTAATTTCGCTTCGTGCGATGACCTGATGGTTTCCAGGTGCACCTGGTAATTGCTCAGCTCTGCGTGCAGCAACCCGTTTCTCGCTTCCAAACCTGCTTTTTCAGTCTCCAGCGATTGTATCCGCAGGGCCGCATTGTACCACAAAACATGGCCAGATGCCTGTTTTTCTTCCAGTGTACGGAGCCGGGTAACCCATCCGCTGGTATCATTTTTTGCGGTGCAAAGGAAAAATAATTTGTTGGGCAAAGCGGATGTTAACAGCGTCTTAGCATACGCCTCCACCAAATTTTCACTGTTTTCAAACATCGGGTAACCATTATCTCCCGGTTTTTGATTCACCGGCGCCAGTTGATTTACCTGCAGATGGTGGATGCCATGGGCAGATAGAACAGCCGCCAGCTGCTGCCTGCTGGTTTCAAAAGCCGTGCCGTCAACTGCAATAAGATTAAGTACTATGTGATTGCTGATACTCAGGTAGCCGGGAATGAAAACAAAGGAAACAATGCTTTGCAAAAAAGAAGGCTCGAAACTGTCCGCAGCCACCACAGTCAGCGAAAAGCGATGCATGCTGTTGTTGCTGAAGAAACGGTAGGCTTCATTTAGTTGTACCACATCGCCTTGCTGCAACAGGTAAGAGTTATAAATGCCATTGGCGTCACTTGTACTTTCGGTTGCCTGCCAGGTAGCTGTATCGCCTGATATAATGAAAATTCTATGCAGCATTATATCGTTTTGATGGTATAGTTCCTGGCGGTGATTATCCAGCATAAAAGTCTTTCCCAGCAATGGGTAATACTGCCATTTTGTTCATCGGTGATATTGCCCGGTTCCAGTGTTTGCCTGATGGCAAGCGGCGGATGGTTGACGAAAAAGTCAAGCAACGGCTTCATACGGAACCAGAACATGGTACCGTTTACATATTGATAGTTGGAAGGATAAATAGATAAGTTATGCTGTAAACCAGGCAGCAGGGTTTTATTGGTACTTTTTAACTGGCCGGTTTGGTGATTGAACTCATCTGCCAGGTTCCCTTCGGCACTTATAATACCTACAGCAGGTTGCTGTTCAAATATCCTTATGGCTTTTTCAGTGAAGGCCGGTGCAGCAATTTTCAGCAGGTTACCTGCCCATGTTTCATTATTTGCCTTCTGCAGGCTTTTTTTATCGTGCAGAAACAAGCCATAGTCAGCAGCGGTATCCAGTCTTTGATAACTGTCCAGCAACAGCATTTTTCCGCCAATATCTTTTCCTTTGTTGGAAGATTGCCGGCAGATCATTTTCAACAGGCTTTTATTGTTGCTGGCCGCATATGGAAAATCGATTTCCCCCGTATTGTTATTGTAAATACTTTCCGCTCTGTTATAGTACAGATGTGCAGGAAGGGTAATGTTTTCAGAAAAAAAATCTATCCATTGGCGGTGCCCGCCATAGTAGTTATGAAAGAATATGGAGTATACCGGTTTCATTGACTTTACAGTTTATCTTTTATTATTTGTGGGCTACAAACAATACCTGCTCCCCACCCATGTAACCGAAAACATCTGACCAGTACAGAAATGCGTATACGTCCTTAAAACCTGCAGCCCTTATTTCATCCAGCATTTGCCAGCCAAAATGTGTATAGCAGAGTATACCGCCTTCGCCAACAGGGTCGCCGTGGTATTCCGGTTCCAGCAGGTGATGAATTTCCCCACCAGGGCTCAGCTCTGCCCTGATAATGTTTTCATACTGCAGGTTTACAAAAGGTACACTCCACATGAACTTGCCTCCCGGCCTCAGTATCCTGGCAGCCTCTGCATATGCTTTTTTAAAATCCGGGATATGTTCAAGGCATTCAAAAGAAAGATAACAGTCTACCGATTCATTACTGAAAGAAAGACCGGTAGCATCTTCATGCCTTATTTGTTGTTGATTTACAGCACCGGGGGGTTGGTCCGGACCCAGGTATTCGCTGCCGGTGAGGCCCGTAAACTTTTTCTTGAGGTAGGCGTACAAAGGCGTTACCTGTTCTGCAAGGTAGATATCGTGGTAAGGGCAAATCCCCAGTTCAAAGTCTATCAATTGAATGGAGGCCCTTAGCCTGTTATTGAGTTGTGTAACCGGGCAAACCAAACGTTCTCTCCAGTTAATGTGCACGCCATCAGAATAATTGTAATCTACCAGGAAGTTGACCATTTCATTGGCGGGGTAGGAAAAACCCCTCAAATGAAAAACACGCTGCCTGTTGGCTGCTGCCAGTTTCATTTCTTTGTCGTGGATATGCTGCAGGCGTGCTGCATTCCTGTTCCTGTAATCTGTAAATTCTTCCAGCGTTCTTATCCTTGCCACTTGCATTGTACAGTCTTTTAAATAACGGCCTGCGGTGACCGCAGTATGGTTTTCATTTTTTCAAACGCCGCGTCCCGGGTAAAATACCGGTTTATATAATTGGTTTCATCCCTGCTCAGCTGCCGCAGGGCATCCGGACTATGGTAAAGCCGCAGAATTTCTCCGGCAAATGCGGCGGCATTGTTTGCTGGTTGTAAAAACGATATCCACCCATCCGGCATACCCTCTACACCAAAGCTGGTTGATACAATCGGAAGCCCGTGGTACATCGCCTCTACCGTTTTTCCTTTTACACCTGCACCATAGCGAAGCGGGATAACGGCCATTTTTGTCTTCTTATAGATGGCAGCCAGTTCTTTTTCAGAGACAAAGCCTTTCACGTCGATGGTACCGCTCTGCAGTGCCCGGATGCTTTCAGGCGGATTGGAACCGACTATTGTAAACACTGCATCCGGCATTTGCTGCAGCACCAGGGGCCAGACTTTTGCACAGAACCATTCTACCGCATCAAGATTGGGAGAGTGGCCAAAACCTCCTACAAAAAGCAGGTTATTCCGTGCTGAAAAATCAATAACAGGGATTGCCTTTGCTGAAAAAAAATAAGGCAGAATAGTATCCACGTTATAATCGGGGTGAAGCGACCTGATCAATGTTTTTTCTTCTTCGCTGGGTGTTAAAACAATGTCTGCTTTTTCAAAAAGCAACAGTTCAACCTGTTTCCATTGTGCAGCAGAAGCCTGCAGCAACGGATCTTTTGTTACGGCGTATTGTTTTTCTTCTCTTAAAAAATGCAGGTCGTGCAGGTAATATAAAATAACAGCCTTGGTATGGTTTTTTAGAAAGTCAATATATTTTACTGAAATATGCGGCCTGTTCAGGTATACATAGTCAATATAAGCGGCGTTTTCTTTGATCCATTCTTTCCAGTGGTCGCGGTACCAGGGGCCGTATAATACTTCAATACCCATTTGCTGCAGGGTAGTGGTATAGGGCTCGTGTTTAAAAAAATTATCTCCCAGGAATTTGATGTTGAAACCCAGCGACACAAACAATTCCAGGTACTGAAAAGTGGTTTTAGACCCCGCATCTTTGTCATACTGCGGAACATAGTGATCAATCACCAGGATGGTTTTTCTTCCGGCACTCCTGTCCCTTGCGTGAAATACCTGCTGGCCGTTGCCAAAATGATCTGATTGCAGTACCGCATTCCATTTTTCTTTCAGCTTGCGGTTGTTGGTAGCCTGGAACGATTTGATGCCCTGCTGGCCCGATTGCAGGGTAGCTTCATTGCCATGTGAAAATCCTTCGTAGTGAATTACCTCTGAAAGCGGCTGGTACATTACCTTATACCCTATGCTGCGCAGCGTAAAGGCAAAATCGGAATCTTCTGAATAGGCGGGGCTGTACCGTTCATCAAAACCGCCAGCCTTTTCCCATACTTTGGTGGGTATCAGTATGCAGGCGCCGGAAATATAATCCACTTCTTTTACGTAGTTGAATTCGGGTTTTTGTGGATCCTGGTGATGACCATAGTTCCAGCCGGAAGCATCGTTCCATATAATGCCACCAGCTTCCTGCAACCTGCCATCAGGATAAATTAACTTTGCGCCCACCATTCCTATGGTTGCGTCGCTTTCTGCCAGCCGCAGCATTGGCTGCAGCCAGTTGGAACAGACCCTGGTATCGTTATTCAGGAATAAGATGTAACCGCCTTTTGCATGCAGTGCTGCATGATTACAGTTTTTTAAAAATCCAAGATTGCTTTCATTGCGGATATGCACCAGGTTTTTTATTGTCTGTGTACAATGGCTTGTTTCATCGGAGGAGCAATCGTCGGCCAGTATCACTTCATAGGCTGTTCCCTGCGTGTTGCTGATGATGCTTTCAATACAGCGGTAATTCATCTCCCAGGCATTGTGCGCAGGAATGATAATAGAAACGGCAGGGTGATCGTATAAAGGAAGCTGCAACGGTTCAAATGGAGCAGGAGATGTTTTCAGCGCAGGTACAGCCAGCACCGCTGCTGTAACCGGATGGTTTGCTGCTGAGGCTGCAGGAAAACGCAGACGGTTCACCAGCTTCTTAATTTTCTTGTAACGCCCTGAATTTTCCGGCAGTACTCTTCCTTTTAGCCTGTAGTATTTGTTCAACCATCGCCACCCATCGGAGGAATAAATTTCAGACAGACGTTCTTTTGTGCTGTTCAGGTCCTGGTAAAGCAGGTGCATTTTCTGGTGCAGTTCTTCCAACAGTAATTCCTTCTGATCAAGTTGTTGCTGTAACTGGAAGTCTTTTGCCTGTAATTCATGGGAGAACTTACGAAGTCCACCTATCTCTTCCCGGGCTTTTGCCAGGTCACTATTCAGTCCGTTGCCCCATTTGCCGAGGTTTTCTATTTCTGTATTCATACTTACCAACCTGTCCATTATTGCCAGGTAATCTTTGCCGGTATGCAGTACAACGGATGATAAAGCAGCTGTTTCAGGCGGAAGTGCAGCGGCTGATGCTATAGCAATAATATATTTTCTTTTTACAGGTGTAGTGTTGGTAGTTGCCTGCCAATTGTGCAATGCAATGGATGCCTGGTTTTCTGCAGCGGTATTGCTGATGATACTTGTTACCTGGTACCCCTGTTCAAGAAACAGCGTATATGGGAAGCTGTTTTTTATAAATCCGGTAAATTCTTCGCGGTAAAACTCGTGCAGGTGAAAGGCATTTGTATGTGCAAACCTGTCAGTATAATTTTCTTTGTCGGGCGTAGACATAATAAGTATGCCTCCGGGCTTTAACACCCGTTTTATTTCCGCCATGAAATGATGCTGGGTGGGAAGGTCAAGGTGTTCAATGGTCTCAAATGAAATAACGATGTCGAAGAGGTTATTTTCGCAGGGGATTGCAGTTGCAGTTCCTTCCAGAAATTGCAGGTGGCGATGAATGTTTCCATATTTCTCCTTTGCCCATTTAATAGATCCTGCATCTATATCAACACCGGTTACAGCAGCGGCCTGTTCATTCAGCAGTGCGCTTCCGTATCCTTCGCCGCAGGCTATGTCAAGTACGATTTTATTATGTACCAGTGTTGCAGCAGCATAATAGCGGTGCAGGTGTTCGTATACAATTTCGTCTTTGTCGTCTATTTCACCGGGAACAAACCGCTCGCCTGTAAATTTCATCTGACTGATTTAGGTTAATTATTGTATGGTTGATGCAGGGAACGGTATTGTTGTGCGTCAATATGGCCAGCAAACTGCCGCTGTAATTTTTTATAGCGGCGGATAGGAGATGGGTACTATTTCTTTAAAAGTTTGGTACGGATCGTTCCCAGGAAACTTCTTTTTTCGTAGGTGCGTTTATACCAGTCAAGATCGTTCTGTAATTTGCCCAGGTCTCCCAGCAACTTGTTGATGAGCTGGCTATTTCCGTCCATTGTATCTTTGGTTTTGTCCGCCAGTTGCTGCAGCCTTACAATTTCAGCGTCTTTTTTTTCTACCACTGCAGTCAATTCACGAATGGTTTTCTCCAGGTAGTTTTTTATCTGCAGCAGGCTGTTTTTTATTTCTGTTTCTGTGGAAAATCCATTTTTTACTATTGGTTCCATAGTCCCTCTTTTTAGTGTGCTGTGTATGCTATTTTTCCATAAAGCGTAGCTTCCCGGTAAAGTTGTTTATACCTGCGAAAGGTGTCGGCAAGATTGAAATGTATTTTACAGTAGGAAGCAGAATGCTCGCCCATAATGTGCAGCATCTGGGCGTTGTTAAAATACTGGATGATTTTATTAATAGCATCCCGTCCGTCCGTAAATACATTGCCGTTCAATCCATTTATCAGATCACTGTTGCCGGTACAATCACTTAACAGCAGTGGCATCTTCAGCGCAAGCGCCTCCAGTACGGCAAAGGGCAATCCCTCGTACTTCGCCGTAGACATGTATACATTGGCTCCCGCCACCAGCCGGTGCACCTGTTCTTCGGGCAACCAGCCGGTAATTTGAATATTGCGGGCAGTCAGTACTTCCCTGTCAACCCCTTCACCTACCCAGGTAAATGTAATCTTGGGAAACTCTTCAAAATAGGTGGCAATGCTGTTGAACAAGTGGGGGTTTTTCTGATCTACTATGCGCCCTACTGTCACTACCTGGAAGGCAGTATTCCTTTTTCTACATTTGGGGTATTGTATTATTTTATCGTAGTTAATGCCGTTGTTAATCGTAATGGCGCTGATGCCGGCATCCAGGTAGGCTTTTTGTTCAGAGGGCGAGCAGCAAACTACTTTGCCACCAAAAAGGGCTGCGAATTTTTCCATTTGTTTGTACACCATATTGGCCGCTTTTGAACTGCCGCTGGAAAAGGAAGCGCCGTTGGGAGTGTACAACACGATATGCTGCAACCCCAGCATCCGGCAGATTATTCTGCCAATAAACCCGGCTTTTGAGCAATGAAGGTGAACCACATCTGCCATTTTTTTTTCTTTCAGCCTTTTCAATATCACATATAACTCTATAAAAGCGGCTATGTCTTTCCGTGGATGGGGGTTTCTGCATGCCGACTTCCACAAAATAAATTTTACAGGCAGATGGCAAAACTGTTTTTTTACCCCGGCCAGCGGCAGCAC
>JANPGT010000086.1:0-3023 GCA_031424135.1 Chitinophagaceae bacterium | reverse complement strand
AAAAAAATAGAAGCGCTGAAAAGCTTCCTGACTAAACCAGTAAAAACGGATTTTGAAAAATTGTGTACAGACCTGTCTGCGGTAAGACTTGAAAATCTTTTTGAATACCAGGCCATTCAATTGTGTTTTGCAGACAGCCTGGATGCCGCGGTAGAAAAAATGGGCAAGGTTGGCCCGGGTGCTGCGGTAGAGCTGGCCGGCAACCCCTTTAATGGCCGCATCCAGGATTGCCACGATTGCGACCATACTGCACCGCAGAAAATTAAATACAGCAAACTTTCCTTTTTGCAGAAACTAAAAGAAATAAAAGACAAGATTCGCAAAGGAGAAGATCTGTATACCAACGCGCTTTTATTAGCCAATGCACATTACAATATCACGCATTTTGGCAACGCCCGCTTTTTCTATGAAAGTAAAATAACCGGCGAAGGAGTTTCTTCTCCTTTTTATATTGACTCCGTTTTCCGCAGCACATTTACCAGCATGCGCATGGCCAGCAAATATTACGGCCTGGCTTTACAAAACGCCGCCAACGATGAGCAAAAAGCCAAATGCCAGTACATGCTGGCCAAATGCCAGCGCAACCAGTGGTACAATGAAAACATATACATTGATAAGGAAAAAATGTACAGCGGGTCTGATATGGTAAACCTGAACAGCCTGGCAGGATTTAAGGCATTGAAGCAGTACGCCAATACACAATATTACAAAGAGGTGTTGAGGGAGTGTGGTTATTTCAGGAGTTATACCGGTAGCAAATAACGAAGCGGGTTTGCCACTTATTCCGAACAATATTAAAATCTGCTTTTCTTAAGCGGGTCCAGCAAGTACATCAACCCATTTATTTTTATTTCATAAATAGTAGCCAGTAACATGCCCAATTTACCTTTGGGAAAACCTCTTTCCTGGAACCATTCCAGGTAGGCTACCGGCAGATCGCATAGAAAATAATCCTTGTATTTGCCAAAAGGCATTTTCATACCGCCGGGTGGTACCAATTGTAATAATACATTGGGGTCTGGTGCTGGTGGGTCTTGTTGCTCAGGCATCATTCTAAATAAAAAAATAGCAGTATCCATTAACCTAATTCACAAAAATCTCATCCGTAAATATCCAGCCCTTCTGCCCCTTGCCGGGATGCCAGCTCGGAAGTGTGGCCACCGGTACGGCCACTACTTTCAGAAAGCGGACGGTAGTGGGTTTGAAAATACAATCGAAGCCCGCCATGTAGCCGGCACGTATGCTGTCTGGTTGTGCGGGTGCAATATGCGCCAGCTTCTTCAGGTTTTTTTCGCTGTCACCACCCCAAACTTCTACTGCAGCAGGCGGCATAATATAACCGCCTATGTCAACAATACTGCTGAGGGTCACGCTGGATACCACAATGGGTTCGGCATAATGCAGCAGCATCTCCATCCTGTTGCGGCGGAAGCCCAGCCACTTACCATTCCTGAAATTAAAATCTCCTTTTTCTCCGTTGATAAGCGTTTTGGCACCAACAGCTCCTTTATACATAGAATCCAGTGGCGTAAGCGCCCTGATAGAATCTGCCCTGAACGTATTCTGGAAGAAAGTAGCTACAATGGAATCGCTGCCCAGCCAGCCCTGTTTAAAGGCCCTTGCTTTAAAGACCCCCTTTTTATTGATCGAAACCGAATCTTTATATACAGAAGAATGGATGCTGTCCGGGTTGCTGCCATCTGTAGTATAACGGATGGTAACACCTTTTATATAATGTTTTAATTTCAATGCCAGCGGGGCGCCATTAACGATGCGTTCTTCGGTCTCCAGCACCGGCGCATTCAGTTTTAGCAGCAGTGTATCATTCATCACGCCGGTTTCAAAATGGATTTTTGTATTCAGTTTCTTCAACCCCTCCATTTCTTTTGCGGTAAGCGCTGCATTCCATATGTATACCGTGTTTAGCTTAGGGAAGCCAGTTAGTGCTGCGATATCCTTTTCGGTTACCATGGTACCGGATAGCGACAAATGATTCAGCAGGGGTAACTTATTTAAAACTGCCAGGCTTTTGCCCGGCACCGTACTGAAATTGAGGTTCAGCTTTCTTAGATTGCTGAACTGCGTAATAATATTGATGTCTTCTTCCTTAACAGGCATATAGGCCATATCAAGCGATACTACCTGTGTTTTGATGGCCTGCAAATCTTTCAGCGAGGCAGTGGTGTAATTCTGCCGGTTGTAAAAATTAACTGCCAGTGCGGGTGAGCCCAGCGACAGCGGATGAATCAGCCGGTTGGTATTGTTTAGTTTTTCTATTTCCTTATCACTGGCAGCAGAAAAATCGTACGCTTCCTCTGAGCGTCCAAACAGGTTGGCTGCCAGCAGGCGCAGGCTATCTGTGGCTGGTAAATCCGTTAGCTTTTGTTTGAAACCGGCACCGCTTTTTATCCATTGAAACAGAATGGCGGTCTCTTCATCATCCAGTTGTGGTTTGCCTGCCGGGGGCATGTGCTTTTTTTCTGTCTCCGGCAAATGAATACGCTGCATCAGCAAACTCAAATCCGGTTGTCCGCTGGTCCATAAGGCGCCATGTTTGCCACCCTTCAGCAGCAGGGCAGCAGTTTCCATTATCAGCTCGCCCTTGGCTTTTTTACTGCTATGGCAGCTCATGCATTTGGTTTCCAGTATGGGCATTACCATGTCTGTAAATACTACGGCCTCTTCCATGCTCACCGTGGGTTTTATCTTCTCTGGCGTAACAGGCGCCAGCAGGTAGTTTTCACCATGGGTAATATTAGACCCCTGGTGGCCGGTAATCACTATCAGTACAAAGCTTATCAATGCAGCCAGTTGCGGCAGGTTTTTTTGGCGGTGAATGGTATTGCGGTATGCATACCAGCCGAACGAGAAAAAAGCAACTCCTACACCGCTCCATTTATGCCACCATAGTGCTTCGGGGTTATAGCCCGGCTCTTTTGACAAAAGGAAACCCATCAATGCAGTAATCACGGAGGTAAATGCCGATGCAAGCAGCAGCCATTTACCTATTTCATCTTCCGGAC
>JANPGT010000085.1:0-2245 GCA_031424135.1 Chitinophagaceae bacterium | reverse complement strand
ACCAATGGCTCCGGTGGCGCAGACAGCTACCAATGGCTGGTGAATGGCAGTGTACAAAGCACGGCCGCTAATTTTGTTTATACCAGCAGCACGGCAGGCGACTACACCATTCAACTGATTGCAAAGAACAGCGCAGTTAACTGCCAGCAAACCTTTACAGATACCGTTCACTACACCTGTTCGGTTATTGCAGATTTTACACCCGCCAGTAGTGCAGCGCTTATTAACAGCCCGGTTACATTTACCAGCACAGGAACAGGTGGCAGCACTTATCAATGGCTTATCAACGGTGTGCCAGCCGGCAGCGGCTCATCGCTTACTTATACTTTTACTACCGTTGGCGCGTATACCATACAATTAATCACCGGCAATGGTATCTGCAGTGCCGGTAAAACAGGACTGGTGTATGTAAACGACAAATGCGGTAATGCGCAGTACCTGTTCCAGAAAAACTATGCGGCAGGTCAGAACAGTAGCGCAGCAGACATGCGGCCAACGCCCGACGGCGGCACAGTGCTGGCAGAAAGAGTAGTAGCCACCGGCAGCAGCAACACAAACGCTGCCATTTTGAAACTGGACGCTGCAGGCAATACCCAATGGATGAACCTGTATGGCAATAACACCAACAGCCTTTTCAAAAAAATAAAAACAACGTCCGATGGAGGTTATATCGCTATCGGCAATATACAGGCAGCCGGCAGCCAGGGCAGCTTAAAAACATTTATTGTAAAAACCACGTCCACCGGTGCTACCAGCTGGACAAGAGACATCAGCATTACCAATGCCTTCTCCAATGAAGGCAGCGATATTGTGCAGGCAGCGGACGGCAGTTATTATTTTACCGGTACTATTTACCAGCCTTCTGTAGTGGGCAGTTCAGATGTAATGGCAGGTAAAATGGATGCTTCCGGCAACCTGCTTTGGACAATGCAGTATGATGCACGCAGTTCAGAAACCGGCAACAGCCTGGCCGAAGACAATACGCATTTGATTATTTGCGGCAACAAGCCCGGGCAAACAGGCAATGCCGGATTTATATTACAGGTTAATAAACTTGATGGCAGTCCCGTTTGGGCAAAGAGCTACCTGTCTACCGACGAGAATTTCCTGGACATCATGGTATCTTCCAAAGGGTATTTTGTAAATGCGCTCCGCAGTTTTGCCACCGGCGGTTTGTATACCGATCATGTATTCCTGTCCACTGACGCTGCCGGTCTGGTCACTTATTCCACTTATACAAGGCCTTTTGGCACAGCAAAAGCAATGGGCAGACCATCCGCCGTATTGCGGCCCAATGGCAATATACTCAGCCAGTCAAGCGGTGTCTTTGGCGGCACCTATTTCGATTTTCTTATCCATGAACTCAACACAGCTACCGGTACCGTATGGGCGAAAAAATACAATAAGCCACAGGTCTGGCTGGGCACAGTTGCTGCCGCCGCAGACAACAGCGTATGGGCTGCCGGTTACTCCTTACAAGGCACAGCACCGCCTTTACAAACTTTTGTGATTAAGGCGGACAGTACAGGCAATACCGGAAACTGCCCTTCAGAAAATACTGCTTTGGAAATTTTACCGGCCTATTACACTGTATCAAACGCAGATTTTCTTGGCAAACAGTTACAGCCACAGGTCAGCAGCGACCACGGCACAGCGCCTATAGATGTTACCACGGGTACCGATTGCCAGTACGTAAAATGCGATTCTACCGCTATACCTGCAGATACCTGCAAATTGTGCGACAGTATTTACCTGAGCGGACCAGATACCCTTTGTTCATTATCAACTGCAGTAATCTATTCGGTAAAACGCAGTCCTGGTTGCCCGGCCATTCCTGCATGGCGATTGAACGATGCCGGCGCCGGTATTATTACCATAGTGAACGATACCACCATCAGCATACAGTTTACAAAACCAGGATTGTTTCAATTGATAGCAGGAATTACCACCAGCTGCAAATCAGTGGAAGACAGCGTTGATATCAATGTCTTCGCTCCACGCGGCAGCATCAACCTGGGCCCTGATCAGCAGCTTTGTACATTCAGTTCATTAAAATTAAACGCCGGTGCAGGTTTTGTATCTTATCTATGGAACGATGGTTCCGTTGATTCGGTGCTCACCGTTTTCAATCCGGGTCTCTATACCGTAACAGCAAAAGACTTTTGCGGTAATACCTATACTGACAATATCAATATTACGCTGGCGCCTGCTATACCCTTTGACCTGGGACCAGATTTGCAGAAAT
>JANPGT010000084.1:0-18361 GCA_031424135.1 Chitinophagaceae bacterium | reverse complement strand
CGGCCTTGGTTTTACTGCAGCGTGAACTGCTGTACCTGCGTTTACCGCGGTGGAAGCTGTGGTATGAGCGTTGGCTTTCACAGCGCTACCAGTATTAATGGCGGTGCCGCTTCCTGCATACACGGTGCTGCTGATAACCTTGCTGGCAGCCGCTTTTGTTTTTACACTTGTCTCTACCGCTCTTTCAGCACCGGCATCAATGCCTGCTTTGCTTTTTTCAGCTGTTTGTACTATGGCTTTCTTTTCTTTGCTGGTATTCATGGCAGCCTTTGCTTTTACCGATGAATTTTGATTGCCATTTACAGCTGCTGTGCTGCTATTTTCACCCGCATTTACAGAAACACTGGCATTACTGTTTTCCTGCACATTTTCACGGGTCTTCACTGCTGTAGCAGATGCCACTGATTGCGCTTTTGCTTTTTCGTCAGCCGCGGTGCTGCTGGCCTGGTTTTTCGCTGCTATGGTTTTCTGTTCTGCCTTGGTCGCTGCACTGGTTTGTACAGTAGATGCGGAACTGGCACTGGCGGCGGCTGCAGTACTGCCGTTGCTGGTACTGGCTGTAGCCTTTTGGGCAGTATGGCTGTTAACACTGGCTGTCTGGGCAAATGAACTGGCTGACATAAAAAAGGCTGCTGCAATTAAAATTGTTGTTTTCATAAAGTTTGTTTGTTTGATTGTTTGATTTGATAACAATACAAACTTAGAGGGCCAACATGAAGACAAGATGAAAACAGACAATTGTCTTACCGACGGCCTTTTGTTGCCGGGTCAGCACCTGCTACTAACGAAAATGGCAACATAATATTTTAGTAATAAGTGTTTTCAACGGGGTTAGCCTGGATTATTAAAAAGCGGGTTTTAAAGCGTAAAATATTGTCTGCAGGTAATAGGACCGCCCATGGCTGACCGTTTTAAAATGGTCGGCTTTAATCTTCCAGTTTATATTTGCATCCTTGTACACAGTTGTTTTGTGTTACATTAGTGGTAGCAAAAATTCCGGACTACTCTGCTAAGCGTTTACACCTAAACGAGTAGCTATCGGATCCCAAAAAATACCAACGATACCTGTTTGGGCTTGCATAAAAGCAACAAGCGGGAACAATGACTGGCCTGATAAATGAGGTTGATTGATGTAGAATAGTATTGACTTCACCTTATTTTCATACACTTAATATGAAGGAAATTACTACCGGCGTGTACAGGGCAATCATTGACACGGATCCAGATGCCATTATATTAAGTGATCCGACAGGCGCTATCATTGAAGTCAATCCTGCGGCCTGTGCCTTTTTTGGTTACCCCAGGGCAAAATTTCTGCGGCTTCTGTATGATGATGTCCTGGTACAGCCAGAACAGCAAACAGTTAAAGAACAGGCCGCGGATGGCGAAACGAAAATGCGTTGCCTGAAAGCCAATGGCCAATCCCTGCCCGCATTTCCTGTCGTTTTTATGTATCCGGAACCATCAGGTGCTTATATAAAATGCACCAGGATCCCATCATTGAAAGCGCCAGATGACCTGGATAAAATAGATAATGCGTCTTTGATTAACAACTCAGAGGATTTTATCTGGAGTGTCAGCAGGAATTTTACATTGATTACCGCTAATAATGCATTTATAGATAGTATGCGGTTCCTGACCGCTGTTACCATCAAGCCAGGTGATAACCTGCTAATGGAAAAAGTTTTCGATGCCGAATACCTGGTATACTGGAAGGATCTGTATGAAAAAGCGTTTTCCGGGAAAACGTTCAAAGAAGAAATTTATGCACCGGCCCAAAATGGCAGGGACGAATCCTGGTATGAGATCAGCTTTAACCCTATCCGTAAATCCGGCGATATTGCTGCTGCAGCCTGTTATTCACGTAATATCACGGACAGAAAAAAATCTGAACAAATTATACATAACAGCGAAGAGAAGCGCAGGTTAATCATGAATGCGGCGCTGGATGCCATTATTTGTATCGATACAAATGGTATTGTAACCTTCTGGAATCCGCAGGCAACGGCTATTTTCGGCTGGACCGAAGCAGAAGTCATAGGTCATTTGCTGTCTGACTACATTATCCCGGAGCCCTACCGGAAAATGCATGATGAAGGAATGCAACGCTATCTTTCCACAGGAAAAGGGCCGGCCCTGAATGTTTTACTGGAATTGATGGCCATTAGTAAGGACGGACAACAGTTTCCAATAGAACTCACCGTACTCCCTATTAAACAGGGGGATGAAGCGTTTTTTTGTGCATTTATAAGAAATATCTCCGTCAGGAAGAAAATAGAAAACGATTTAAAGGAAAGTATTGAACGGTATAATATGGCCGCCAAAGCGACCAATGATTCTATATGGGATTGGGACCTGCAGACCAATATTGTAATCAGGGCAGGGAGAAAACTGGAGAACATGCTGGGCTATTCCGATATAGCACCTGAACAGGTGGATGAATTCTGGCACAGGCATGCACATCCCGAAGACTGGAACAAAGTAAACCAGAAAAGAAACCTGCTTTTTCAAAATCCGTCGGAAGTTTACTGGCAGGATGAATACAGGTTGCTGAAACCAGACGGCTCCTATGCCAATATTTACGATAAAGGCTATATACTGCGGGATCCGCAAGGAAAAGCCGTTCGTATGATTGGCGCCTCCAGGGACATCACTGCCGAGCGCCAGGCAAAAGAAATTCTTGAATTATCAGAAGCACGCTATAGGTATTTGTTTGATAACAATCCGGCTTGTATACTCATATGGCACCTGGATGACTTTACTATCGCGGAAGTGAATCAAGCCAGCTTGCAGCAATACGGTTATACCCGTCAGCAATTTTTGTCAAAAACCGTATTAGATCTCCGGCGACCATCAGAATATCCGCTTATAAAGGCATTTGCTGAAAAGGCATTGGACGATGATACATTTACGGCCACCATAACATGGAATCATATCGATAAATATGGCCAGGAATTGGCGATGCAGGTAGCTTCTCACCGGATATTGTACAGGAACAGGCCTTCCATCCTGGCGCTTGCTATTAATATTACAGACAAGTTGGCCATGGACAGAATAATGGAGGCGGAGAAAATAAAAAAGGACAAGGAAATAACAGAGGCCGTTATCACCGCCCAGGAAAAGGAGCGGGAACAGATTGGAACGGAATTACATGACAATGTTGCGCAGGTACTGGTGAGTTCCCGGCTCTATCTTGGTTTGGTCAAGCGGGATATGATGCAGGATCATCCTTATATAGCAGAAACTGATAAGTTGATAGCTGATGCAATTGAGGAGATAAGGGCACTGTCACACCGGCTCATTCCTCCGTCTTTTCATGGCCAGGCACTGCGGGAAGCCATCAGCAACCTCGTAAAAATATATACTCTGGGTGCCGGCCTGATGGTAGAACAATTAATCGAATTGGCGGAAACGGAGACCTTGCCAGGCAATCTGAATCTTGCTATCTACAGGATTGTTCAGGAGCAATTCAATAATATCATTAAATACGCACAGGCAGAACGGGTCTGGTTGTCGATCCAGCGGGATAATAAAAATATATTGCTCAGCATTAAAGACAATGGCATTGGATTCGATCCGATTGCCAAAACCCATGGCGTGGGCCTCTTAAATATTAAAACCAGGGCCTCCCTGTTCAATGGCAGGGTAGAAGTGACAGCAGCGCCGGGCAAAGGTTGCCAACTGCTTGTTTATTTTGAAGTGCCCAGGGATTCGGAATAGTGTCATCTTTTCAACTTCTACCCTTTTGGCCTCCGGCCTTTTAGTAGAACAGTTGTCCTAAGCTTCATTTTCATCTTCCCTTCATATTGCGTTTTTAGGTTTGTCCCTGTTATCAAATTATTCAATCAAACAAACCAACTTTATGAAAACGAATCTATCCATGCTGGCAGCCCTGTTTTTTTCTCTTTCATTGGCTGCACAGGCACCTTCCACTGTTAATAGCCAGGAACCATCAGCACGTATTGGCATAAAAGGTGGACTTAGTGCGGCTACTATGGTAAAATCGGGGGATAATAAATACAGTACCGATCCATTGTTCGGGTTTAATGCCGGCGGCATTCTTATATTGCCCCTGGGCAGGGTAATTGCCCTTCAGCCCGAAGTATTGTATTCACAGAAAGGCTACCATGCCATGGGAAGCGGCTTGCTGGGCGACTATGATTACCGCCGCACCCTTAATTTCCTGGACATTCCCTTGCTGCTACGGTTGAACCTCTCAAAAGAACTGGGCATTGTTGCAGGGCCGCAGTATTCTTATTTGTTATCTACACATACCAATTTTAAAAATGGCAGTGCATCTTATCAGGAAACAGTAAAAAACGAGAATGATAATATCCGCAAAAATATTTTTGGCGGCGTAATAGGTGCTGATCTTAACCTGGGCGATAATTTCTTTTTATATGGCCGCTATACCATCGACTTCAAAAACAATAATGGTGATGGCAGCTCGTCCACACCCGCTTATAAAAACCAGACAATACAGGTGGGTGCAGGTATTCTTTTTTAGCCGGATATGGTCCCGTTTTCAAGGGTATTGTTGCAGCTGTTGGTAGATGATAAAAATGGAAAAATCCACTATATACGGATAATCCAATCGATTGGATTTATGCTCATAATCAGCTGATTGCAGCAGTGTTCCACTAGATGGAAAAAAAATCCCAATAAGAGAAACGGCACCTGTTCCGGCATTCAACCAACCCTTTGAACTGAATTAATTAGGTTGTGGCAGCCGGTTTGTTGCTCATCCGAATTATAATCGTACCCCTTATGAAAATTTTTATTTTTTTTATTTTTCTTTTTACGGCGCAAATGATTACCGTCAGCAGCCCTGCACAGAACTGCCCGGTGTCGGCTACCATTCTTTTAACCAGCAATCCTTCTACCTACTATCCTGGTGTAGATGCAAATGTCAATATTGGTGCTAAATCAATCACATTGGGGGCCGCTGGATATGGAACGACTCCTATCAACACGGGAGAGTTGTTATTAGTCATCCAGATGCAGGGTGCCCAGATAAACAGCAGCAATACTTCCAGCTATGGAGATGGTATGGCAGGTGGAATGAGTGGTTACCTGAACAATAGCGCCCTGAAGGCTGGTACGATGGAATATATCGTGGCCACCAATACGGTACCGTTGTCAGGGGGGACGCTGACCCTGCTCACGGGTACCGTGAATGCTTATAAGAACCAGGCTTTTGCGGTAGATGGACAATACAGGTTCCAGGTTATCCGCGTAGGACTTTATTATAATTTGATACTTGGTGCTGCGATAACAGCCCCGGCTTGGAATGGCAGCACCGGTGGGGTCATTGTTTTAAGTGCGACCAATAACCTGAATTTCAATGGGCGAACCGTTTCTGCTGCCGGTTTGGGATTCAGGGGTGGCGCTGCAAGACAGCTGCCGGGTGGTAATGGCGGTGCCAATTCCGATATTGTTAGTTTGTCTACCAAAAACTACCATGCATCAAAAGGAGAAGGCATTGCGGGAACACCGCGGTTTGTAAATAACCAGGGCATCATCGTGGATAATGGATCTGCCAATGAAGGTTATCCCAACGGTAGCTACGCAATGGGAGCACCCGGCAATGCTGGTGGTGGTGGAACAGATGGTAATCCGTCCGCAAATGATCAGAACTCAGGCGGAGGCGGTGGTGCGAATGGCGGAACAGGTGGACGTGGAGGTAACAGCTGGAGCTCTAACCTGGCAGTTGGTGGCGCAGGCGCCGCCAATTTTGCGCAGTTTAGTCCTTCGCGACTGGTCATGGGAGGAGGCGGAGGAGCAGGTACTACCAATAATGGAACAGGAAGCCTTTCGGCTGGTTTCTCTACCAGCGGAGCAATCGGTGGAGGTATCGTCCTGGTTACGGCCAACTCAATCACCGGTACAGGTATAATAGATGCAAGCGGTGAAAATGCATTTATAACGGTACTGAATGATGGAAGTGGCGGCGGTGGTGCAGGGGGAAGTATATTATTATACGCCGGCAGCGGGACCAGCAATATTACGGCCATTGCCAATGGAGGAACAGGCGGTACCAATACAGGTATTGGTTCTCCGCATGGACCCGGTGGTGGTGGAGGCGGTGGCGTTATCTTCAGCAATGGCCCCTTGAATGCCGCCAGTTCAGTTTCTCCTGGTATTGCAGGTACGACCTCTTTTGGAGCAACCAATTATAATGCTGCTGCCGGTAATATTGGTGTAATGGTTAAGACTATCACAAAAAGCCAGGTGCCCAACCAGTTTTTATACTGCAGCTTATTACCGGTCAATTTTATTGCAGTCGACGCCCTGCAAAAGCAAAATGAGGTGCTGCTGAACTGGACCGTAAGCAACGCGTCTGAAGTGAAGTATTTTACGGTAGAAAAAAGTGACGATGGCAGCAGCTTTAGTGTAATTGGTTCGGTAAGCAATGCCCATGCCTATACAGACACAAAGAACAACAGCGAAGGAATTGTCTATTACAGGATAAAGGAAACAGAACATTCCGGCGCATACAACTATAGCCAGGTAATAAGCGTGCGCAGCAAACAACAGTTGGATGGAGGTCTGTCAACAAGTCCTAATCCCGCCCGTAATGGGTATGCTGATATCCGTTTTGTAACCAAAAAACCTGGCGCCACGGCCAGGATTAGCATTATTGCTTTTAGTGGTGCCGTTGTCTGGCAGCAACAATACCAGTTAAAAATGGGAATGAATACTGTGCAGGTAGAAAACCTGCTGTCCATCCCCAATGGAACCTATATAGTACAGGTGAACGATGGTCAGGGCGTTATGGTAACAAAAATAATTATACAGCATTAGTGAGGATCCCAGCTCTGCGGGCTTACGCAGATGAATTTTACTTTGTGTAGGGTCAAAAATATAAGTGCCTCAATTGACACAATGCACTGCGTAACCTTGTTTTTACTGTTCCAAGAGGCATTTTCTCCATTGCTTTATTTGTAGGAGTGAATACCCTTTAAAATAAGCAGCAGTATTATTTTCTGATGCTTCGCAGGTAATTTTGATATGGCTTTTTGCAACCCGATAGTTTCGATGTTTAGCCCTTGCAAATTGATCCAGGAATTCCGTTTGTATTCCATGACTTTCCCATTTGACCGGGAAATAATGATCTCTTGGGTACTGTCCTTCTTAAATGTAAAATTAACGTTGGATCATTTGGCAAATGGAAGTATTATATTGGCAAATGGAAATATTTTTATTTCTGAAAAGTGATTGAAGTTGCCTGGGAATTTTAATAATCCTTTTGGCTGCTGTTGCTGCTGGTAACCCGCAATTATGTTTGCATACTTTTTCTTCCATTTGACCCATTGCGTATTGTTATTTTTGGGTTGTTGTTGGGTCACTTTATAACTTGAAAGTCTGCAGTAATAGTGTTTTATCCAGAATTGTATTCTTGAAAAAGTTTTGTGGCTAAAGATTTTGTATAGCGCTTTTGTAAAGCTTATCAAACAATTAGTATATTTCTAATATCTAATGGTAAAAAGTTTGTAATGTAGATAATCTTCCACAAATTATTAACGAAAAATTTATAATATGGCAAAATATTTGCATATCAATATGAAATTGAAATGAAAATGAGAAAAATCTTGGTGGTTGATGACGATCGTGATTTCTTATTTACTATTAAAAGAATACTAACCGATAATGGCTTTACAGTTAACACAGTTGAATCTCAGGAAGATATTTATAAAGCCATTTTAAATTTTTCCCCACTGGTTATCCTTCTTGATATCAATTTAAAAGGTTTTGATGGACGGAATATTTGCAGAGGTTTAAAAAATCATTTTAAAACTCAAAATATTCCGGTTATACTTTGCTCCGGTGATTATAAGTTACGTGAAGGATTTGATCAATTCATGGCTGAAGATTTTTTAGAGAAACCATTGGAAGTAAAACGACTAATCGAAAGACTGAACTATTTTTGCAGCTTGCCACCGCTTTCAATAGGTTCAGAAAAGTAATTTTTCAAATTTTATAGATTATTTATAGAGTTCAATTAGTGTGGGTAATCGGGGGCAATTTGATCCGGCCCAAGGAGATTTGTCGTGTGTTCTAAGAACTTTACGCTTTTTAGACAGTCCTTATTTTTCATTGGGAGTGTACAGTCACCGTATCAAGATCTTCCTTCGTCCGTTCTTCCCGGCCCATGGGCCGTAAAGAACGGACGGATTTTTTTAGAAATTTGGCAGCAGTCTCCCTTCGAACATGATGCTTAGCTGCTGTATGGTAAGGCTCCAGTGTTGTAAAGGCATTTTCCATTTTTCGGCTATCCGCTGCGATGCCAGGTAAACCAGTTTCAGCAGGGCCATGTCGTTGGTAAATGCGCCTTTTGTTTTTGTCACTTTCCTGATTTGCCGGTGAAAACCCTCTATCGTGTTGGTGGTATAAATCAACCGGCGTATGTCGGCAGCATACTTAAAAAATGTGCTTAGTTTATGCCAGTTGTTTCTCCACGATTTTATCACTATTGGATACTTCGCTCCCCATTTTTTTTCAAAGGCGTCCAGGTGGTCTTCTGCCTGTTCTTTACTGGCAGCCCGGTAGATTAATTGTACATCCGCTATTACAGTTCTGCTGTCTTTGCTGGCCACGTATTTGAGCGTGTTGCGTACCTGGTGAACGATGCAGCTCTGCACTTCTGTTTTTGGATAAATACTGCTGATCGCTTCTTCAAAGGGCATTGTATTTGCCAATCTGATAGCAGGATGAGGAGGTGTTTGGTGTAGTAACCTGGCATCGGGTTTACATCCCGGTTTACTGAAGAAGAGGCAGCAATTATTGTTTGCCGGGAAAAATCTTTGTACCAGGTCACCTTAATCAAACCAGGATGCTCTTATGCCAGATAAAAGTGCATAATTTTTGGGTTATTAAAGCTTAAGAAACAATGTTGAAAGTTTTGGCAACATTTGAAATGTTGGCTTTGATAGATGCGCTGGCAGAATATTGGGAGAAGTGTAAATTTACCAACGCTTGCCGGCTGAACCATACTGAATACGTTCCATGTAAACAAACATTGACGGATTTGCAGGCGATTATCACTTCGCGTAAATACCGCCTCAGCGCTGAAGAAAAAAATCCACAATAATTTCCCAATAGCTACTGTGCTTTTCTCAGATTTCGAGCTGGAAATAAGATTACTTTATCGGGCCCGCACGGAATATTGGCCAATAAGAGAATGGTGCATCATTTGTTTCTTTTTTTTCAGAAGGTTTTCAATGGACATAGGATGTAAAAGGGCTGAATTTCTATTCAGCCTTTTTTAGAATCGTTTTTTCATCGGATATGTTCAGGGAGAACATTTTATTTTCATATTTTTCAAACCCAATAAGAAACCGGGTGCCCTTGCCCAGGGTTGATTCTACCTCGACAAAAGCATCATTCGATTTGATAATGCTTAGAACCGATGCCAGGCCCAATCCCATCCCATTTTTCTTGGAAGTAAAATAAGGCTCAAAGATCCGGTTAAGAATATCCTGGCTCATACCTGGCCCGTTGTCTTCTATGGAAACAAGCCATTGTTTTTTTTCTTCCTGAACAGTTATGGATAGCACCCCTCTGTTTTTGTCTACTGCTTCAAGTGCATTGATGATCAGGTTGACAAAGGCAATCTGCATTTTTGCCGGGTCAGCCATAATAAATGCATCCCTGTCCGGGTACGCTTTCGTTAATTCAATACGGTTTAGCGTAATCCGGTCGGCGGCTGCCGACAGGCTGGAATCCATCAGTGATTGAAGTGTTATTCTTTGTTTTATTACCTCGGTGGCCCTGGATGCGTCCATCAGTTCGGTTACCATTTTATTAATCCTGCTGCCATTGCGTGCTATGATGCCCAGTAAATTTTTTTGTTCTCCGTTAGCGCCGGAACCTGCCAGATGGTCAGAAGCGAGTAAAATATTATTGAGGGGATTACGAAGCTCATGCGCCAGCATCATTAGCAATCTTTCAGTGGCCTTGAATTTTTCAGTTTGAAGTTTGCTCTTTTCCATTTTTTTCAATCCGGAAATATCGTGAACAATACCCTGCAGGTAAAAATTGGACTTTTCATCTTTTTCGCGGGTTAGTGAAACCGTTGTCTGTAAAACAGCCCCCGTTTTTGAAATAAAAGCTATCTCACGGTCAAGCAGCATACCATGGCTGCTTATTTCCTGGTCTATCATTATAGCGTCTTCTTTGTTGACCAGTACATCACCGAGATCCATCTGCAGTACTTCTTCCCTGCGGTAGCCAAACAGTTCGGTACCGGTTTGATTAATATCCAGAAAATGCAGCCGCATATTGGCTACAAATACACCATCTTTGGATTTTTCGAAAATGGCCCTGTATTTCTGTTCATTTGCTTTAAGGGCCTTGATGAAAACATGCCGGGCCATCGCATAACGGATACACCTTTCCAGTTTTTCTGCTGTCATTTCAGCTTTCACCAGGTAATCAACGGCGCCCGCCTGCGCGGCCAGCAGGTCAATTTCCTGGTTGCCAACACCAGTCAGTAAGACCATTGGTTCCTCGCAATTATTTTGTAAAGCTTCGGTGATTAGATCAAGACCGGTCCGGGAACCCAGGTGGTAATCGATAAAATAGATATCGTATCCCCCGCTGCATATTTTTTGCAACGCATCAGCATATCCGGGGCACCAGTCTGCCTGGAAACGATAGTTGGATATAATCTGGGCAATCAGGTTGCTGGCAATGATATAGTCATCCTCATCATCATCCACAATCAGGATGCGGACTATTTTACTTTCTGGAAGCTGGATATGCATAGTTGTAATGCTATAGGCAAATAATTGAATGAAGATAATTAACAACGAGTAATTTTCCTGAAAATAGGTCAAATAGTCTGTCATCGACTGGACAAGGGAAATGATATGGCATACATTTGGGAGGGTCTGGGAGAGTACAAATTTATAGCCAGCCCCGTTATCTGTAATGCATCTATCCAAATCTGCAGTAAGGCAGTATAACTTTTATACCTTGTATGATACATACGGCGCTTCTCTGTATGGGATAGTCCTTACAGTAACGCATGGGGACGGTGAAACAGCAGCATCGCTGATGAAGGAAATTTTTGTTGAATATTTTTGTTCAAATAAAAATGAAATTGAAACAGGATTACCCATATTTACCGGGCTTGTACAGGTCCTGGTAAAAACCACTCTTCAAAATGGATATGACCCTGCACTGGTACGAGAAGCTATTTTTAATGGTAGCTAACCTTTAAAATGGAAAACTAAGATTAGAGCTTGTATGCCAGCCAGCATTTTTTACTACGGCCAGTGAGCAAATATTAATCGTCTTTCATTAGCCGTCGATTTTGCCGGACGTTTCAGGAGAGCGATGCGCTGATGAGCAGTTATTTTGTATTACATTCTGGCTGTCAAATTATGAAGCAAATGGATCCAGTGCTGCATAGCGCAATTATTGACAATGATGCCGATGCCATTGTATTGAGTAATGCGGCAGGCAATATTTTATATGTCAATCCAGCTGCCTGATTCTTATTGAGCTATACAGGGACGGCATTGCTCCAGCTTCCCTACAATACAGTATTTACCCTGGCAGATCCTGCTCATCATGAAATCATTTGTATAAAAGAAGGTGGTGAACGCTTGCGATTACCTGTTTTAATAGCTGATTACCCGGATGCGGCGGGCGTTTTGGTTCATTGCACAAGGATATGGGTGCTTCCTTTGGGGCAGGTATTTGATGCAACAATCATGACAGTGGTGAGAGTGAATTGTAAAACCACCAGGATTTTTCTTCCATTCCACCATCCGTATTGTGTTGAAAACATTGTAGTGATAAATAGCTCATTAATGAACGTATACAGATGGAGTTCGGTAAAGCGCCGGTAAAGAGCCAGTGGTATCTGCCGGGAACAATATACGTCATAGCGTAGGGTGGACCATCCTCAGAAATTGTATTCTAAGGTTTTTCACCAATACAGAATCAGTAATCTATTGGTTTTAATATTCTGAAATTCAGGTTCATCAATTCTTTTGGTGGAGCGGTTTTCTATATCCCTTCAGAAACAGTAGTATTATCAAATGACTTTATAACTTCAACTAACAGGAATTGTGTCAGTATATAAAAGGAATCCCGCCTTTTGAGCGGGATGTTGCATTAATCAGATACCATTACCATTAAACCTTATCTTATCGAAAAATAGTAATAATATTTGATTTCGCAAAGCCAGGAACGAAATTTTATGCTGAATGCTGATTTTTACTCTTATTTAGGCACGAATGCACCGTTGCAAGTTAGAACGGATCAAATCTTTTTTCGTTTATGCTTTCCGGACATTTATCATAGGGTAATTGAACATTTCTGTGGCCGAGCCGAACCCGTTCTTAGATGACTTAAGCGTAATACTTTTATCTTGGTCGTTTATATTAATCTTGAAAGCAATGTCTAAAATGATTGATATCAGTGGCTAATACTACTTTTTGAAAACATATTTTAGCCTGAGAAAATATAAAAAAACAGGTAAAAAAATACCTGCCCGGAAATTACTGAATCCGGGAATAGCGAAGGTTAGAAATGCCTTTGTGTCATTCAATAATCAAATCGTAAGGCGCGATAGAATATGGAGTATTATTCCGGGTGTTAGATAGCTAAGCTGCCTTCATTCCTAAGTGAAATTAAAAATCATCAACGGGCGAACGCCACCTACACTCCGACTGGCCACGGAATTCTCCAATCGGTTAATTTTCGTATATGGCAACCTTACTCGCCGGCCGGGCTACTGTGGAACTTGCAAAATGAAAGCAGCCGAAGCAATTGTATTCAACGGTTGGGTGATGCCCGGCGTTTTTACCGCAAAAAATCGGATAAAATATCAGTAAATGTAAAGGTTGATTTTGGGCGAGAAAACCGAAGGATGTCAGATCAAATACCGACAACTACACTTACTATTTAGATTTTTAGGTACACTATAAATTCAGAGCCGGTTCCTAATTCGCTTTTAACGCTGATTTTTCCGCCTGACTGCATTACAATTTCTTTTACCAGATACAACCCCAGCCCACTACCTTCAATAGCGTTTTCTAATCTGAAATAGCGTTCGAAAATCGCCTCCTGCTTATTTAAATCAATTCCAATACCATTGTCTCTGACAGAGATAATAAAGAATCCCTCTTCTATTGCAGTTTTAATAAATATCACTGGTGTTCGTTCAGCGGATGCAAATTTAATTGCGTTATTAACCAGGTTATATACAAGGCTTCTTAATTTCCTCTTTGAAAATGTTATTTCAAAGGCATTGAGTTCCTTTTTCAGAACAGCACCTGATATCCTGATATTATCGTTGAGCGTTAGACGAACATCTTCGAAAATATTTTCAAAGTTTAACACCTCTTCTTCAGATTTGTATTTATGTGCATGTCGCCTGGTATCAGTCAGTTCAATCAGCAGGTTTTGCATCTTTTTAAGCGCATTATCTACAGTTTTCAAAAGTGGCTGAAACGAAACTGGACTGTCAGGCGTTGAATTTTTAAAAAGGTCAACAGCAAGCATTAAATTTGTTAAAGGGGTTTTAATGTCATGAGATATTGTATCCAGTAATAATTCATAATCAGATATCAGTTTTTCCTGGGTTTTCAAATCATTAATTCGCATTGTTATTTCCACAAATGTGATAATAACGCCATTCGTCTGTTTATTCTTCATTACATAGGGAATAATATTCATTTGGTACCATCTGAAATCTGTAGTCTGAACTTCCTTTTCAAGAATTTCGTTCCCCTCAATTACCATTTTTATATCATCAATTATATTTAGGTACCTGAAGTTTTCATGAATGACTGTTATCGATTTTCCAACATCTCCCTCTGCAAGCGCAAATTGTCTCATAGCTGGAGGTGTAAATTTTCTAATAATTAAATTTGCGTCAATAAATAATTGGGGAATTATGGTATTTCTAAAATAATTCTCCAGTTCATCATTATGGACAGTCAAATCTATTATTTGTTTTTCTTTGTCGGCCATCACTTATAATTAAAGTTGGTTATTGGAACCGGTAAAACACTTTGCGATGTTGATATATGCTTGAAAAGGACTGGATGGAACTGAATTGTATATTTCATGCCATAATGTTTGACCAAGATGGCAATGCAAACCATAATTTACCTGCCCATATATTATCTCTGTCGATAATGATACCTTATTGTGCAAGGTCAGCCACCGGCCCATCCAATTGCTTAGCGGGGCTTGATTAAGTAAGCCCCATCGCTTAAAGTAAAGAAACAACAATTATGGAGATAGTTATTTAAAAAATTTGGGTTTTTCCTGATGCGCTGGCCAATGCTGCATCTTCTTGAATGACACTAAAACCAATCTTAAGAAACGGCATTTTGTGCAGCCAACAGCATTGCCATGGTCGTCAACCATGGATGGAAATGAAACAGGTGACTGTTTTAAGGGGGCGGATATGCTGGGGGATTTTCCAGGCTGCAAATTGATGGATCGAGGGGTTAATTAGTCTTAAATCCCGTCCTGACGTGGGCGAGGGCATTTATTTGAATCAAATAGACCAGGGACACATTTTTATAGTTACAAAGGAGCTTAACTATAAATGCATGTCGTAAGTAATAAATTTTCAAACGTTTGGTTTAGTCGCCAATACTTATAATCCCGCAAAGCAATATTCAGATGATGAAAAATTTTGAGGCGCGGCTGTGGAATTATTTCCCCAACGGCCTGTTTATAGTCAATCATTTAGTTTATCCGTTCCCTAATTTCGTGTCGTGAGTGCCGAATAGTATCGTCCATGCAGGAGAGCAATACGATTTCATAATTAATTTACTGGAAGTGGTTCAGATTAGAAATAAGTCAACAGGCATTATACCGGGCGAAAAAAAATTTGATTTTTTGAACAGTGCTTATATATTTGTATTCTACTATAGCCGCCCGGAAGAAAGGATAAAACCGGTGCTGCTTGATTATCTGTCTCAGCGTCTCGGATTAGTGATTTTTGTAATTAGTATCAGATCCTTTGCCAGTTTTAAATAAATGTATGCATTGATTATTTTATTTAACTGTATAAAACCGGTATCTATGACACTCTCAGCATTTATAGAACTGTCAGGAGAAAAAAAGCGGTCAACAGTATTAAAACAGGGAGCACCGGTTGCGAAATGGACAGATTCCCGCTACACGGTATTTCTTTTCCAGCTTCCACATTTTTACGTAGAGACTTTTTGTTGTAAAAAAACAAAAGCGATTCACGAATTCAGGGTTATACACAGCACTGAGCATTTGGCCCACTACCTGGATCGGATCTCTATCGACGGACTTTTTAAGGAGTAGCATTTATCGAATTGGCTGACAGTTAAAATTCCTGCTGATGACCTCGCGTGCCTTGCCATGCGCATTGGTACTGGGCCATGCATATCTAAGCAATTGCATAGCATACTTTTCAAGCCCCCTGACTAATAGATATGGGTATTAATGCTGGATGAACAACGGCATACAGGAAACCTGGTTTCCCTGACCCACCGGAATATTTTTAAAAAGTAGCAAAAAAAGTTGATCAAAACATTGATGTTATTTTATTTTGCGGCCAGCTTTTGAAGATCAAAAATTTTAAAACATAAAATTACTTTTGTGTATGCGATTTATTGACACCGTTTTAGAACCTCCCTCTTACGGCTGGAAAGATGCAGCAGGTAATTTGTCAAAACCAGGGCCGAAAGTACTTTTAAATGAATTTGTTTCGAGACTGAATATTTTTAAAAACAGGAAGAACTGGCTATCATTTACCAGTTGGGTAATGGTGGCGATACTGGGCGTTTTTCTGTTTTTTTTCATTTTTAGGTATTTTAGTTTTAAACTGCTTGCCCTGGCATTCCTGTACAGTATGGTTATCATGGGTTCACATGGCACGGTATGGTACCACCGCTATTGTACGCACAGAGCGTTCAAATTCAGTAACAATTTCTGGCGCTTCTTTACCCAAAATCTCACCTTAAAAATAATCCCCGAAGAAATCTATGTTATTTCCCATCATGTGCACCATGCCAAATCTGATGAGCCCGGAGACCCCTACAATGCCAGTGGCGGCTTTCTTTATTGTTTCCTGGCCGATGTAAACCATCAGCCTGTAAACCGTAATATGGACATGGAGCAGTATTTCCGGTGCGTGCAGCTGATGAGGCATACAGGCCAGATTTCTAATTCCTATGCGCAATACCAGCACTGGGGTTCACTCGCCAATCCATGGCTTACCATTGGCGGTATTATTGGAAACTGGTCTTTTTGGTTTGCTGCATTTTACCTCCTGGGTGGCCCCGGCCTGGTTTGTGCACTTTTTGGGGCTGCAGGCGTATGGGCGATAGGTGTTCGCACATTCAATTACGAGGGTCACGGTAAAGGCAAGGACAAAAGGCGGGAGAAAATTGATTACAACAGGAAAGACATGTCGGTCAACCAGCTCTGGCCGGGTATTGTGGCCGGCGAGTGGCATAATAACCACCATCTTTACCCCAAAAGTGCCCGTTCAGGTTTTTTGCCATACCAGGTAGACCTTGCATGGTATTATATTAAATTCCTGCGGAAAATTGGAGGAGTAACAACTTATACTGATAATAAAAAACAGTTCATGACAAAATATTACCATGTTGACAAGGCAATTGAAGCAGGTAATCCAAACGACACCGCAGCATGAAACAAACAGGCGCCTCAATAATAATTTTCCTACCGGCAGTAGCGAATCGAGGGCGTTAAAAAATTGCCCATGGATGATTAAACTGATTGTCGTCATCATCCCGCCTGTTGATAATTCTGCGAATCCACTGCTGCAGTGGTATGATAATTTTTCCATTCAATTGTTGAAAAATCGTTTTCATTTTATTTATTTTATAGGTCATCAGATTCTTACAGAATATATCACGCATTGTTTCCCGGTATTGAAAATTTCCTGATCTACCCATTACTGGTCAGGTTTCGGCACTTAAATATTTCCTTTGCAAGCAGATGGCAATTGCCAGCCAGCTGAGCTAAGTTGCAATGATTTATTTTAATATTGAGTGGCAGCCCGTTTTGCATTTCTATAAAATCGAGCTGCAGTATGTCAGCCTCCAGTACTTCATCACTCCCTTCCAGTTGCGCAAAAATAGAGCGTGCCGTTGTACGGTTGTTGCCGGGGTAAAAATCGGCAATCGGCTCAAACCCCTGGGCCCGTCCTTACTGTAGACCATATCCTGAAATCATTTTCCATATTTTTTCTCACTTACTCTAATTTTTGCCAGCAAAAAAAATGCCAGCCGCCGGTCACCATTGCTGCAAATATTTCATGATTTTTTTTCAGCATGCCACCTGCACTGTTGTCCGGCACTGAAACTTTTTCAGGGAATTTATACGATAGTTGTACTGGTATTTATTTTGATACCCTGGAAATGTTCAAATTTGATTACCAACAATATTTAGTAACCAAATTAAAAGGAGGTCTGTTATGACTATCGTAAAAAGAAACGGAAACCTGCAGCATCATTTTCCAGCACTTTTTGATGATCTTTTTAACCGCGACATTTTTAATTGGGGGCTGACCAACTATTCCGATACCAATACTACCATCCCTGCGGTTAACATTAAGGAAACAAATGATAGTTACGAAGTGGAAGTAGCAGCGCCGGGCACTAATAAGAAAGACTTCAATGTTCAGCTGGAGGATAACATGCTAACCATCAGCAGTGAAATACAATTAATCAAAGAGCAGGATACCAATGCACGTTATGCTGCCCGTGAATTCAGCTATCAGTCTTTTTTGAGAACGTTTACGTTGCAAAAAGATGTGGTGGACACTGAAAAAAATACAGGCTGTGTATGAAGATGGTGTTCTGCACCTGGTCATCCCTAAAAAGGAAGAGGCTAAAGTAAAAGGCCCACGCCGTATTGAGATTTCTTAAGAGCTTTTGAATTCGCCATGACAGAAGTTGCTTCGTTAAGGGGCAACTTTTGTTTTGTATAAAGGGCAGCATTCTTGTGTTGCTCTGTTTGAGGTGCTGGTGAATTAGTTCCTGCGCCGGGTGTATATGGAGTCCACTTGTATGATATTCGCTTATTTAAAGCAATGGAGATATAAGTCAATGAATTGAGACACGGTAGGCATCAATTCAATTGCAAAAGGGCCAGGATAGAAATCCAGCCCCTCCATAGTTCAATAACTGGGAAAAACTTGGTTAAAAGTATATAAAGTGGCAATAGGTACTTTTACATGATTTTACTTTAGTGCTATACAAATCTCACAATTGTTTATTCGCTGTCAAAGGCTGCTAGAATAAAATGGATCTCAGTGACTGAAATAATGCTGTCCAATCTGTCCTTCTTCGCCTTCCCGACAATTTTGTTTAATGTTTTTGAA